>VBDE01000089.1:0-4186 GCA_005883665.1 Betaproteobacteria bacterium | reverse complement strand
TGTCGCTGCGCGCGGAGCAGGGAATGGCAAATTGGGACGAAGTCCTGCGCCTGGCGAATTTGCTGGAGAAACGGGATGCGATGCCGCCGGAAGCCTTCGATAGCGTGCGCGTCAACGCCCGGGTTGCGATACTGTCGCGCAAGACAGATCGGGAAGGCCTCGCTCGACATTGGGAGGACACGCCGCGCTCCGAGCGCTTGCGTCCCAAGATAGCGGCTGCGGCCGCGCGCGCCTTCATCGAGCTCGGGGATTGTCGCAAGGCCCACCGGATCATCGAGGAAGCGCTTGAGAAGGACTGGGACGGCGCGCTCGCCCTGCTCTATGGAGAATGCACCGACGAGGACGCGTTCGAGCGGCTCGAGCGGGCCGAGCGATGGCTGAGCGAGCGTCCGGGAGAAGCGGAATTGTTGCTGACGCTGGGCCGCCTATGCGTGCAGCGCGAGTTGTGGGGAAAAGCTCAAAGTTACCTCGAGGCGAGCCTCGCCACGCAGCCGACACAGGCGGCACACGTCGCGCTCGCGCGCCTCTTCGAGCGTATCGGGCGGACCGAAGAAGCCAACCGGCATTTCCGCGCGAGCGCCGACCTCGGGTCGGCGTCGCGGGCGTCGGGCTGAGGGTCCGGCAAGGTCAGGTTCAAATGCCGAGTCCGGCGAGTTGCTTCTCCGGATAGCGGGTGCCCGAGGCAACCCCGGGAGGAAACATCTTCGCGAGTTGCGCGATTTCCGCCGCGCTCAAAGCCAAGCCGGTTGCGGCCGCGTTTTGTTCCAGGTAATTGCGCCGTTTCGTTCCCGGGATGGGCACGATCTCTGGTCCTTGAGCAAGCACCCAGGCGAGCGCCACCTGCGCCGGTGTGAGCTTATGGACGGCGGCGATCGCTTCGAGCGGTTGCAGCAGGGCGACGTTGCGTTTGAGGTTGTCGGGATTGAAGCGTGGATGATCGCGACGGCGATCCTTCGGCTGGAGCGCGTCGAGCGTCTTGATCGTGGCGGTGAGAAACCCGCGGCCGAGAGGCGAATACGCCATGAAGGCGATCCCGAGTTCGCGGCAGGCCGGGAGGATCTCCTTTTCCACGTCGCGCGACCACAGCGAGTACTCGGTTTCGAGCGCGACCAGCGGATGCACCTTGTGCGCGCGCCGGAGGGTAGCCGCGCCCGCCTCGGAAAGCGCGAGATAGCGCACCTTGCCTTGGTCGACCAGCTTTTTCATTGCGCCCACGGTATCCTCGATCGGCACCCTGGGGTCGACGCGATGCAGCCCGTAGATATCGATCACTTCCACGCCGAGGCGCTTGAGCGAAGCATCACAAGCTTGCGGCACGTAACCGGGATGACCCGCCGAAACGCCTTCGGGAAGCCTGAATCCGCTCAGGCCCACGTTCCCGAATTTCGTGGCGAGGAGCACGCGGTTGCGTTTGCCTTTGATCGCGCGCCCGACCAGGTCCTCGTTGTTTCCCGCGCCGTAGGCGTCCGAGGTGACGATCAGGTTCACGCCGAGATCGATGGCGCGGTGAATGGTCGCGATCGACTCGGACTCGTTCGGCTCGCCGTAGGTTCCCGTCATTCCCATGCAGCCCAGGCCCAGCGCCGAGACGGCGGGCCCATTTTTTCCAAGCTTGCGTGTATCCATTGAGCTCCTCTCACTATGATCATTCGCCGAGCCAGTCCCTAGCATGCAGGAAATCCCGATAGAGTCTTCCTTCCGGACTCGACGGATCGGGCTTCCAGTCATAACGCCACTTCACGAGCGGGGGCAAGGACATCAATATCGACTCGGCGCGGCCGGCCGACTGCAAGCCGAACAACGTGCCGCGATCATAAACGAGATTGAACTCCACATAGCGGCCGCGGCGATAGGCCTGGAAATCCCGCTCGCGCTCGCCGTAAGGAAAACCTTTCCGGCGCTCGATAATAGGAAGATAGGCCGGAAGAAAATGGTCGCCGACGCTGCGAGCAAGCTCGAAGCACGAATCGAAACCGCTCTCGTTCAGATCATCGAAGAAAATCCCGCCGATGCCGCGCGGCTCGCCCCGGTGCTTGAGATAGAAGTACTCGTCACACCAGCGTTTGAAACGGGGATAATACTCGGGGCCGGAGGCCTCGAGCGCCTTTCGGCACGTGGCGTGAAAGTGGCGCGCGTCCTCCTCGAACCCGTAATAGGGGGTCATGTCCATGCCGCCGCCGAACCACCAGATCGGCTCGCTCTGCGGCTTGATTGCGAGCAGGAACCGTATGTTCATGTGCACGGTGGGAACATAGGGATTGCGCGGGTGCAGTACCAGCGACACGCCCATGGCTTCGAAGGCGCGGCCGGCCAGCTCGGGCCGCGCGGCGCTCGCCGAGGGAGGCAGGCGCTCCCCTTGTACCCGGGAGAAATTCACTCCGCCGCGCTCGAATACGGCCCCGTCCTCGATGATGCAGCTGTCACCGCCGCCGCCTTCGTTCCGCTGCCATCGATCGCGGCGGAAGCTGCGTCCTTCGATGCGTTCCAGCTCCGCGACGAGGCGGTTCTGCAACTCAGTAAGATAGGCGTGGACCGCGGCCTGGTTCATCGAAGCGATTCACAGGTCAAAGCCTTCGTGCGGCAACGGCGCGGTGCCCGATGTCGTGCCGATAGTGCATGCCGTCGAAACGGATGCCTTCCACGACTTCGTAGGCGCGCCGCTGCGCCATCTTGATCGAGTCACCCAGGGCCGTCACACACAGCACGCGCCCGCCGTTGGTGACGATGGCGCCATCTTTCAGGGCCGTGCCCGAGTGAAACACCCGGAAGTCTTCGCCCGCCGCGGGGAGTCCCGTTACGACGTGGCCTTTTTCCGGTGCGTCGGGATAACCGGAGGCAGCGAGAACCACCCCGAGCGCGGCGCGGCGGTCCCATTCCGCCTTGACGCGGGCTAGCCTCCCGTCCATGGCGCTCTCGATCAGCTCGAACAGGTCGCTTTTCAAACGCAGCAGAATCGGCTGCGTTTCAGGATCGCCGAGGCGGCAGTTGAATTCCAACACACGGGGATTGCCTGAGCCGTCGATCATGAGGCCGGCGTAGAGGAACCCGATGTAGCGGTGGCCTTCCTCGACCATTCCCGAGAGCACGGGCTGGATGATTTCGCGCACCACTCGCGCGTGCAGCTCGGGGGTCACGATCGGCGCCGGAGAATACGCGCCCATGCCGCCGGTATTGGGCCCCCGGTCGCCGTCCCTGAGACGCTTGTGGTCCTGGCTCGTCGCAAGGGGGAGCACGTGCTCGCCGTCCGCCAACACGATGAAGCTCGCCTCTTCGCCGTCCAGGAATTCTTCGATCACGACGCGGTTGCCCGCGGTGTCCATCGTCCGCTCGACGAGGAATTGCTCGATTGCACGATGAGCTTCGTCCGCGCTCATCGCGACGATTACGCCCTTTCCCGCCGCTAGGCCGTCCGCCTTTACGACGATGGGCGCGCCGCGCGCGTCGACATAAGCGTGCGCGGCAGGCGCTGTGTCGAAGCTCGAGAATTCCGCCGTGGGAATCTTGTGCCGGCTCATGAATTCCTTGGCGAACTGTTTGGAGCTCTCCAGCAGGGCGCAGGCCCGAGTCGGGCCGAAGATCCGCAACCCCTTCGAACGGAACAGATCGACGATTCCTTCGGCAAGCGGCGCCTCGGGTCCCACCACCGTGAGGTAGATATTCTCGGCCAGCGCGAATTCGGCCAGCTTGTCGATCGCCGAGATCGCCACGTTCTCCAGGCCGGCCTCGCGCGCGGTGCCGCCATTGCCCGGGGCGACGAAAACTTTCTGCACGCGCGGGCCTTGCGCCAGGCGCCACGCGATCGCGTGTTCCCTGCCGCCCGAGCCGATGACGAGGAGTTTCACGCGGCCGGAAATCAGTGGCGGAAATGCCGCACGCCGGTGAATACCATGGCGAGCCCAAGCTCGTCGGCGGCCGCGATCACCTCATCGTCGCGCACGCTTCCGCCGGGTTGGATAACGGCCTTCGCGCCCGCTCGGGCGACCACTTCCACGCCGTCCCGAAACGGGAAGAATGCGTCCGACGCGACGACGGATCCCTCGAGGGACAGTCCCGCGTCCTGCGCCTTGAGCACGGCAAGGCGGGCGGCGTCGACGCGGCTCATTTGGCCCGCGCCGACGCCGAGCGTACGGCCGCCCGCGCAGAACACGATGGCGTTCGATTTGACGAACTTCGCCACGCGCCACGC
>VBDE01000088.1 GCA_005883665.1 Betaproteobacteria bacterium | reverse complement strand
CGCGTCGATCGCGCCGTCCGTGCCATTTGCGTGCTTCACGAGCGCGGTGACGCTAGACTCGTCCTGGGTAAATGACTCGAGCCGGCAGCCGTAGCGTACCGTCACCGAGCGCAGCCCCTCGGCGATCGACTTCAGCAGGGGCTCCAGCGTGTACTGCGAGATGAGCTGGTACGGTTCCAGCGGCATGCTCCCGTCGCTGCAGGCGCTGATCTCGGCGCGCGCCCTCTTCACAGAAGGATAGGGCAGATGCAGGAGCGGAGGCTCGGCCAGCGACAGGATGATGAACACGTCCATCGGGACGTCGTCGCGCAGGCCGGCGGCGCGGACCTTGTCGACGATTCCCATGCGCCGGAAGATTTCCATGGTGCGCGCATTGCACCGCTCCATCTTCGGCAGGAATTGCGGCGCTTCTTTCTGCTCGATCAACGTGCAGCGCACGCCGCGCCTGCCGAGATCGATGGCGAGCGTAAGACCGACCGGGCCGCCGCCGACGATGAGTACCTGTGTGTCCACCGCCCATATTCTGCCTTCACCGCAGAACTTAGGCGGTCCCGACCCGAAAACTGCCGTCGGAGGTCAATTCGAATCGACCTTCCTGCAGCGCTCGCAGCCAGCGTGCGGTTCTTGAAAGGCCCCCGAAGCAGAAAAAATGGACTCCGGCGATCGCCGCACCGCGCAGACGCGCAATGTCCCTCACAACGGCCTCCGGGCCGGCTTCCACCAGAAGGCGCGTAATCGCCCGGGGTCGCGCCCTGAGGGCGCGGACCGAATTTCCGATCCCGCAAAGCGCCGCGAATCGCAACAGCCGCGGCAGGCTCGCCGGGCCCGGGAGCCCGACGTGCACAGGCAGCCCGTGCCCTTGCATCTTCGCGGCCCACGCGAGTATCGGCCCGGACTCAAAGCAGAACTGCGTCACGATCTGTAGATCGAGACCGGCGCCTCGGGCAAGGACTTTCTTCGCGGTGAGCGCGCTCTCGAGGGCCGCTTCCGCTATCTTGGGATGACCTTCGGGGTAGCCCGCCACACCGATATGCGCGATGCCATGCCGCTGGAACAACCCGGTTTCGAGCACCGCGAGGCTCGATTCGAACGGCCCGCTTGGCCGGTCGCTGTCGCCGCCGATCACAAGGGCGCTGTCCACCCCTGCCTCGCCGGCTGCGCGCGCAAGGTATTCATCGAGCGCGCCGCGGCTGGCGATCCGGCGCGCTGCAACGTGGGGAACCGGGCAAAAGCCGGCTCGCCTCAAGCGTTTGGCCAGCGCCACGGTTCCGTGGTAGGTCTGTCCCGGCGGCATGCTGATGTAAACCGCCGTCTCCGGTTCCAACAGGCCGGCGCAAGCGTCGATCTCGGCAGGGTCACGCGATGACAATTCGAGCGAAGCCCCCGCTAGCAAAACTTGAATGTTTCGGCGCTCGTCCTCCGGCGACGGGCGCACGAATCGGGCGGCGAAGTGAGATTCCACGGTGAAGCCCGCCTGTACGCGCGTCAGTCGCGTTTGCGCGAGATCACGTAGGACTCGTCGAGGAACCAGAGGCCCTTGTGGCGACGAAGCACCTCCTGCGTGGCCTCGAGATATCCGCGGTCTCCCATGACCTCGCCCAGGCGCTGATCCTCGATCTGCGCCACGTAAACGGCGGCGTTCCACGCGGCGAGCAGGGTCGAGGTACCGATCGCGTCGCTGATTTCCTCCGGCAGCGTGTGCATCTCGTAGCGGAATATCGAGCGGTTGTCGGCGTAGGCGTTGAAGTTGACGTCGCGGCCGTCTGCCCCGAGCGCGGTGCGGGTGGCCTTAAGGAGCGAGTGGCGATCGGTCTGGAACGGATTTTCTCCAGGCCAGATGCGCTGCACGATCTCGAGCCCCGGGTCGCGGCCGTGGGAATGGATCGCGATCATTCGCCCGCCCGGCGCAAGACTCCGCGCGAGCGGTGCCAGGACCTTGGACGCCTTGAACTCGGCCGAAGCTCGGGCACGGTACGGCTGCGACGCGATGACCAGGTCGTAGTCGGCGCGGGCGACGCCGCGGCGCGGTAACACCTGGTCGAGCAGGAATTTGTGATCTTCCCGGTAAAGCACGAGCACCACCGGCTTCGCATAGGCGGGATTGCCGCTCGTCTTGCTCACCGACGCACGCCACTGCTCGTTCAGGAACGGCTGCAGCTCGGTGATCTGCTGTTCGAACTCGCTGGAGGTCGCCCCGGTAAGCGCGACCTCTTTCCAGACGAGACTCGTGGCGGCAGTCACCGATTTCGGCGTGAGCCACGGCGCCTCCGAGTAGTAAAGATTGGTCATGACGAGGACCGTCGCCGGATGCTCGAAGAAACGGTCCGGCATGCGATCGAGAGCGAGCCGCACGTCCTCCAGGCTGATTTCCTTGCCCACGATGTAGAAAGGCATCGTCGGATAGCGCTGGTGCATGGCGCGCATGACGCGTGCGAGCACGGTGCCGTCGCCGACACCGGCATCGAACACCCTTACCGCGGGAGGCCGTGGATGAATATTGGCGAGTTCCATTCCGACGCGTTGCGCGACCACCCACTTCTCGCTGCAAGTGCTGACGAACAGCAGGTACTTCTGACGGTTGTCGTAGAAACGGAAGTTGGTCTTCGACTCGTCCTTTGCCCCGGAGGGCACGGCGACCCTGGGTTGGTCCGGCACAACGGCCCCGGCGTCGGTCAGGCTCCCGGCCGAGGAGCGCAGTCGCACCAAACCACGGGTCTCGATCGATCGATGCTCCGACATGAACGTGCGCACGCGCTCGACGGTTTCCATGGTCACGCGTCCGCCGATGCGCAGCCGGCTCACGAGTTTCCCGTCGTTTACGGCGCGTCGTCCGAAGGTCGACTCGGCCATGCCGACGCGCCTGCAGTAATCCGCGATTTCGCTCAACAGCTGCTCAGCCGTCACGTCATCTCCTCCTGTTAACCCTCCTTAGGAGCGACTGCCGCTTCGCGCTATTACAAGATGTCCCCGCAACGAGGGTCAACCACAATTTCGCCCATCGCGAAAGTGGGACGAATGGTGGGACAAATCCCAATCATTGTGTGAGCGTGCACTCACACTTAATAATATATATGTTAATCAACAGATTAGATAATATTTAGCGAGGGATATCAGAGATGACGCAAGGAGCATCCTCTTCAGAAAATCAGCCCGAGCTCCCCGTATCAGCACGCCCGCTACGGAGCCCGGCCGCAAAGAGTGGGCAGGACGCCCGCATCAGAGATTTCCGTGTCTGGGGGATGTGACCGGCTTTTTTGGGGATCCGCAGAATGACGCGGGGCTCGACTCCGGGTCCATCGTCCGGCTCACGAAGTTGCCGTGGCCGCCTCCTTTGGCGGAGAATCGCTTCTCGGTCTAGGCCCCCCGGAGAAGCCAGATGTCCGCCGTGCTTCAATCCAGCGTTGCCGCCGCCCGCAGGGCGTTCTACGACAAAATCGACAAAGCCAATGTCACGCCTTTGTGGGAGGTGCTGCACAGCATCATCACTGCGACGCCTAGCACGCCGTGCAAGCCTTATCTTTGGAAATGGGATCAGATGTGGCCCTGGATCCAGGAGGCCGGCCGGCTGATCAGCGCGAAGGAGGCCGAGCGACGCGTTTTGGTGCTGGAAAACCCCGGGCTGCGCGGCCGCTCGAGTATTACGCACAGCCTTTACGCCGGGCTGCAGCTGATCCTGCCCGGGGAAGTTGCGCCCTTGCATCGGCACTCGCAATCCGCGCTGCGATTCATCTTGCTCGGCACGGGCGCCTACACCGCGGTGGACGGTGAAAAAGTGACGATGAGCGTGGGAGACTTCGTCATCACGCCGTCGTGGACTTTCCACGACCACGGCAACCCGTCGGAAGAACCGATGGTATGGATGGACGGCCTCGACGTCCCGCTCGTCGAATTGCTCGATGCCCAGTTCATGGAAAAGGGCTCGCAGGAACTCCAGCACACCCACCAGACCGAGGGCGACAACCTCGCGCAATTCGGCAATACCATGAAACCCGTGGAGTACAGGGCGAAGAGCCGCACCTCGCCGCTTTTCTGGTATCCGTACCAGCGTACCCGCGAAGCCCTCGAGACCCTGAGGCAGGCTCACGACGCCCACCCCTGCTGGGGCCACAAGCTGCAATATACGAAT
>VBDE01000178.1 GCA_005883665.1 Betaproteobacteria bacterium | reverse complement strand
ATGAACTTGATCTGCGAGAGGATGCCGTCGATGCGGAACTTGATCACCAGCCCCGCCGCGATCGTTTCCAGGTGAATGTCGCTCGCGCCTATCATCAGCGCGTCGCGCAGGGTCGAGCGCACCAGCCGCACGACTTCGCTCGACTCCTCGCTGATGGCTTTGAGCGAGAGATCCTCGATGCCGCGCGTCTCTTCGCTCACGACGGTGGCTCCGGCGCGTACCGCGTCAAGGGCGCGCAGGGTCTCCTCGTGACTTGCGAGAAACGCCACCAGGTCGCCCCGGTGCACGAGGCGCCAGGAGAATTCCTGGGAGATGCGTTCTTCCGCCCAGGCCTGCTGCTCTCCGGAGAAGGGGTCGTCGGTGACCAGCCACAGCGCGTCGTGCTCGCCGCGCACGAGGGCGCAGCCGCGCTGGGAGCCCTCGCTGAAGGGCAGCACGTCGAAGGCCGGCGCTGCGCTGCGCAGCTCCTCCATGCGCATGACTTGGATCTTGAGCGTCGCGCCGAGCCGGGCGACGAACGCGTCCGGGTCCAGGCCGAGCTGCGCCTCGAGAACTTCGACGAGCCGCCGCCGCGCGGCGGCCGCCGCGGAGCGGGCCTCCTCGATTTCGCGCGAGCTGATCGACGCCGTCTCGGCGAGACTCATTTCAGACTCCCGGCAAGCTCGAAGATCGGCATGTACATGAGGACGACGATCGCGCCGATCACCAGGCCGATCGCCGCCATCAGGAGGGGCTCGAACAGGCGCGTGAACCAGTCGACCCAGCGCGAGATTTCCTCGTCGTGAAACTCAGCGATTCTCTCCATCATTTCCCCCATGTTGCCGCTTTTCTCGCCGACGGCGAGCATTCGCTGGGCGATGACCGTGGTGAGGCCGTTGGCGTCCATCGCTTCGGAGACAGGACGGCCTTCGTTGACCGCCCGGCTCGCCATCGCCAAGCGCGCGCGCAACAGCGGGTGCAGCAGCTCCGCGCCCATCTGCAGCGCGGTCGGCAGCGGCGTGCCACCGCGCAGAAGCATGCCGATGGTGCGGTAGAAGCGCGCAAGCTGGTACAGCTTCAAGCGCTCGCCGATCGCCGGCAGTTTCCAGAGCACCTTGTCGATCCGGGCCTTGACTTGAGCGTTCCGGAACGCGTACACCGCCGCGATCACAAGACCGGCGAGGGCGCCCATCACGAGTGCTCCGTGACCCTCGACCAGCTGGCCCCATGAGAGCAGGATCTTCGAGAAGAACGGGAGATCGACGCTGCGCTCCTCGTAAATCCTGCTGAAGCGGGGCACCACGTAGAGCAGCAGGAACAGGCTCACCAGACCCCCCACGCCGATGAGAAGCGCCGGATAGATAGCCGCGTTGACGAGGCGCTTGCGGATCGCCTCGAGCTGGTTTTGGTAGGCGACATAGCGGGCTAGCGCCGGAGCGAGGTCGCTCGTCCTTTCGCTCGCCTGCACGGTGGAGACGTAAAGAGGCGGAAAGGCCAGCGGAAACTGCTGGAGCGCCGAAGACAGGGAATTCCCCTGGCGCAGGATCGAGGCCACGCTCGCGAGCAAGGCGCGGAATTCACTGCGGCGCTCGCGCTCGGCTAGCGTTTCGATGGATTCGACCAGGGGAAGCCCCGCCCTGAGCAGGACGAGCAACTCCTGGCTGAACAGCACCAGCGGAAAGCGTGCATGCGCCCCGCGCCAAGGCGCGCCGAAACCCGCGCGCGCGCGCACGCCGAGCACGGTATAGCCGCGGCTCTCGGCCTGCTGGACCGCGCTCGCCTGATCGAGTCCGTGCAGGTCGAGCGACTCGACCCGTCCGTCCGGGCTGACCGCCTTGAGCTCGAAGCGCATGGTCCAGGAGCCGCCCTAGTGATTTGTGATGTCGGCGTTTTCGCCCGTTCCCCCCGGCTGGCCGTCCTTGCCGAAGGAGAGGATGTCGTAATCGCTCCGTTCCCCGGGTTGCTTGTACACGTAGGCCTTGCCCCAGGGATCGAGCGGTACGTCTTTGCGCAGATACGGGCCGTTCCACTTGGGCTCGTTGGGCGGGCGGTTGACCAGCGCGGCGAGTCCCAGCTCCGTCGTCGGATAGCGGCCCGTGTCGAGGCGGTATTGGTCGAGCGCCTTCTCGAGGGCGTCGATTTGGGCCTTGGCCGTGGTGACTTCGGATTTTCCGACTTGGCCGAAATACCGTGGCGCGACGTATCCGACCAAGAGCCCGATGATGACGACGACCACCAGCAGCTCCAGTAGAGTGAAGCCATGGGAGCGCGGGCAGGAAGCCGAATTCATCGCTTGGACCACGCGGGCAGTATACGCTGCGCCCGGCGACCGCCTGAAAGCAAGCTTACGGCTGCGCGGCCGCGACGACGTTGAGCTTCGGCTGGGCGGCCGAAATCTTGACCGGATTGACGGGTTTGCGTGCCTTGGCGGGCGCACGATAGATGATGAGCCTCTGGCCGGTGGTGAGCACGCCGACGTGGTTCCAACGGAGCAGGCTGTCGGTGCTGACGCGGTAGCGCCTCGAAATTCCGTAGAGCGTTTCGCCTTTCTTCACGATGTGCACCATCGCGCCTCTGCGCGCCGCGATCTGGACCGGAGGACGGAACACGGCGGGCAGGGGCTGCGCCCCGACGCCCGATCCTTTGAGCGGCAGCAGCAGCTGAAAGCCCGGGCCGACCTTCGTACGCGAGGTGATTCCGTTCGCGAGCTTGAGCTTGGAGAGCGCGATGCCGTGTTTCGCGGCGAGCCGGTCGAGGCTGTCGCCCCCTTTCATGGTGTACGGCTGCCAGGAGGTAAGCGGCTGGTCGTAGGCGTCGAGATTTCTCTGGAACGCGTCCACGCGGTCCGCGGGCAGCACCAGCGTCTGTGTGTGCGGGCCAGAGATCATGGGGCGATTGAGCGCGGGGTTGAGCGCGATCAGTTCGTCCACCGACATCTCCGCGAACGTCGCCGCAAGCCGAATATCGATGGCG
Organism: Betaproteobacteria bacterium; assembly: GCA_005883665.1. Lineage (GTDB taxonomy): Bacteria > Pseudomonadota > Gammaproteobacteria > Burkholderiales > SG8-39 > VBDM01. The sequence continues at coordinate 12,377 of VBDE01000178.1, read as the reverse complement.
CTCGGCGTAGGGACCGTCACGAAGTAGGGCTCGTTCGGGATCGGCTCGAAGCTCGCGCCGAAAGCCTCCGGATTCGAGATGATGTTTTTCAGCGCCTGCAGCTTGGGTACGTAGCCGCGCGTCTCCGGGGGCATCTTGAGGCTCAGGTAATCGGTCGGCAGGCCCTTCGCCCGATTTCGTTCGATCGCGCGCGCCACGCCGTTTTCACCGTAATTGTAGGAGGCGAGCGCCAGGTACCAGTCGCCGTGCAGCTCGTACAGCGCTTGCAGATAGTCGAGCGCGGCGCTGGTGGAGGCGACTACGTCGCGGCGCGAGTCGGCCCACCAATTCTGGCTCAACTTGAAAGTCTTGCCGGTCGAGGGAATGAATTGCCACAGGCCCGAGGCGTGCGAGCGCGAGTACGCCATGGGATTGAACGCGCTCTCGACCATGGGCAGCAGCGCGATCTCGGTGGGCATGCCGCGCTTTTCCACCTCCTCGACGATGTAGTAGAGATAGAGCTTGCTGCGCTCGACCATGCGCTTAAGATATTCGGGCTGGCTCGCGTACCAGCGCTCGCGGACCGCGACGAGCGGGCTCTCGAGATCGGCCATCGCGAAGCCGCTGCGGATGCGCTCCCAGAGATCGTCCGCGGGGCGGGCCAGATCGATCGTGTGCACAGGCTCGAGATCCTTAGCTTCCCGCGGCTTGGCGACCGACGGAAGCGCGACGAAGGCGGGTGTCGGACGGGCCTCGGCCGGCAGGGAGGCGGCTGCGGCCTGGGCGGGTGCGGCGACAGCGGCGGGGGCGCGAGCGACCCCCACGGTCCCTGGGTGCACGATCGGGGCGGAAACGGCCGGCGCCGAAGCCGGGAATGACTCTTCATCGCCGGGCGATTTCGGGTCGGAATCCCTGGGGATTTGCGAGCATGCGGCAGCCAGCACGCACATCGCAGTCGCTGCGAGCAGTCTGCCCGGCTTCTCAGTCAATGGCTTGGCCTTTCCGTCGGCAAGAGCCGCGATGGTACCCATGCTTTGCGTGGGGGTCAAGGAAATGGGCGATTCAGAAGGACTTTTTTCGCTTGCCATCGATCGGGAACCGCGAGTGGGAATAACGCGCGACGGCGCGAATGGTGTCAGCTTGCAACGATTTTTTTGACCCGACGCGATCAGAATTGATTCTTCCATTGACGCAGCGCGGCGAATACTCCAGCTGGATCGCTGACGCGCTTGCCCAGATACTTGTTCGCGGATTCGATGACCGCGGGCCGCATCACGCGCAGAAACGGGTTGGTCGCCTTTTCGCGTCCTATCGTCGAGGGCAGGGTAGGCAGGTTGTCGCGCCTTGCTTGAGCGTCGCTCATCTCGCGCTCGAGCAGCGCGGAATTATCCGGTTCGACGGCCTTGGCGAAGCCGATGTTCGCCAGGGTGTACTCGTGGCCGCAGTAGACCAGCGTGTCCTCGGGCAGCGCCGCGAGCTTCTGGAGCGACGCGTGGAGCTGCTGGGGCGTGCCTTCGAATACGCGCCCGCATCCGCAGGCGAACAGCGTATCGCCACAGAACAGCATGTTTGAACCATAATAGGCGATGTGCGCGCGCGTGTGCCCGGGTATGTCGAGCACCTCGAACGACACGCCCAGTTGCTCGACGGCGATCCTGTCTCCGCCGCCGACCGGATCGGTGAGCGTGGTGATCGGCTCGCCGCGCGGTCCGTACACCGGAACCGCGTAAGTTTCCAGAATCTCCGCGATACCTCCGACATGATCCTGGTGATGATGGGTGGCGAGGATCGCGACCAGCTGCAGCTTTTCGGCCGCGAGATAGTCGAGCACCGGCTGGGCTTCGCCCGGGTCGACTACGGCCGCGCAGCGCGCGTTGCGCAGCGTCCAGACGTAGTTGTCCTTGAAAGCCCGCAAGGGGATGACTTCGAATCCGTTATCCGGCATATTCGTGCATTCGTCCGGCGACCCGCGCCCGCGTCCCCTCATCAGCCAAGGCAATCGTGCTGCAAGCTGCGCAAAACTCAATGCTAGCCGATTGGTTCGAGACTCCCAAGGGCGGCTACGTCCTCGCCTGGGAGCGCGGGCAGTTCGATGCGGCCGTCGAGGACGTGTTCGGCTACAACGCGGTGCAGCTCGGACTTCCCGGCCTGGACTTCCTGCGCGAGTCGCGTATCCCGCTCAAGGTCCGTGCCGGGCTCGAGCCGGGCTGCGGTCTGCGCTCCGAGCCGGTGCAATTGCCGCTCGCGTCGCAGAGCATCGACCTGCTGGCCTTGCCGCACGTGCTGGAATTCAGCGCTCAACCTCACGCGCTCCTGCGCGAGGCCGAGCGCGTCCTGCGTGCCGAGGGCAGCATCGTCATTTCCGGATTCAATCCCCTGTCGCTGTGGGGTGCGGCGCGCGCGCTCGGCTGGGAGCGGCGGCAGGTTCCCTGGTGCGGGAGGTTCATCGGCCTGCTGCGGCTCAAGGATTGGCTCGCGCTGCTCGGCTTCGAGCTGACAGGCGGTCGCTTCGGCTGCTACGCCCCGCCGTTCTCCCAGCGGCGGTGGCTCGAGCGCTTCAGCTTCATGGAGAAGGCGGGCGACCGCTGGTGGCCGATCTGCGGCGCCGTCTACGTCGTTCGAGCGATCAAGCGCAATGCGGGCGTGCGCCTGGTGATGCCGGAATGGCGCTACAAACGCGCCGCCAAAAAAGCGCTGGCTCCGGTGACGCAGAGGCAAAACGGACTGCATGCCGAAAAGCGCGACCAGCGCTGAAGTCGTGCGCATTTACACGGACGGTGCCTGCAAGGGCAACCCGGGTCCCGGCGGATGGGGTGCGCTGCTCAAAGTCGGTGCGGACGAGAAGGAACTTTTCGGCGGCGAACTCAACACCACCAACAATCGTATGGAGCTCACCGCCGTGATTCGGGCGCTCGAGTCTCTGAATCCGCCGCCATGCGACGTGGCGGTGTACACGGACTCGCAATACGTTCAGAAGGGCATCAGCGAATGGCTGCATGACTGGAAGCGGCGGGGCTGGCGCACCGCGGACAAGAAGCCGGTGAAGAACCTGGACCTGTGGCGCGAGCTCGACCGCCTCGCGAGCGAGCACCGCATCGCGTGGCATTGGGTGAAAGGACACGCCGGACACCCGGAGAACGAGCGCGCCGACGCGCTTGCCAACCGCGGGGTAGAATCGCTCGGCTGAACCTCATGCGCAGCATCGTGCTCGACACCGAAACCACCGGCCTCAACGCAGGTCTCGGCGACCGGATCATCGAATTGGGCGGTATCGAGATCCTGAGCCGGCGCGTCACGGGAAACCACTTCCACCGCTACATCAATCCGGAGCGCGAGAGCGAGCAAGGCGCGCTCAAGGTGCACGGCATCACCTACGAGTTCCTCCAGGACAAACCCAAGTTTCGCGAGATCGTGGCGGAGTTCCTCGACTACATCCAGGGCGCGGAGCTGGTGATCCACAACGCGGCTTTCGACGTCGAATTCCTGAATCTGGAGTTGGGCAGGCTCGGGCTTCCGCCGATCGAAACGCACTGTTCGGGCGTCGTCGATTCGCTGAAACTTGCGCGCGAGCTGCACCCGGGAAAGAAGAACTCCCTCGACGCCTTGTGCGAGCGCTACGAGGTCGACCACGCTCACCGCACTCTCCACGGCGCACTGCTCGACGCGGCGCTTCTCGCGGAGGTCTATCTGGCCATGACCCGCGGGCAGGACAGCCTTGCGATCGAACTCGACCGGCCGCGCCCGGCCCTGGGAACGCCGACGGCGACTCGGGAGGAGCGGCCCCGGCTGATCGTCTTTCTGCCCAGTGCGGAAGAGCTCGCCGAGCATGCGCGCCTGCTCGCCGACATCGAGGCCGAGAACAAGGCGCAATGCGTGTGGCGCCGCTTCGAGACCGCGGTGGAGATGCTTGACCGGGTGTGAAAATGGACCGTGGAGCGCGGCTGGGCCGATCGGCGATGTCAAGTGCAGGCAAGGCGAATCCCTACGAGCGCGATCTCGACAAGAACCCGGCCAACTACGCGCCCTTGACGCCGCTGGGATTCATCGAGCGCGCCGCCACCGTCTATCCCGGACGCCTCGCAGTCATCCACGGGGCGCGACGCGCCACGTGGGCCGAGACCTACGCGCGTTGCCGGCGTCTCGCCTCGGCGCTTGCACACCGCGGCATAGGCGTCGGCGACACGGTCGCGGCGATGCTCGCGAATACCCCGGAAATGTTCGAGTGCCATTTCGGCGTACCCATGGCGGGCGCGGTCCTCAACGCGCTGAACACGCGCCTCGACGCGGAGGCGATCGCCTTCATGCTCGAGCACGGCGAGGCCAAGGTCCTGATCGCCGACCGCGAATTCTCGGGCACCGTCGGGCGCTCGCTCGCGGCCCTCAAGGCGAAACCGTTCGTGATCGACGTGGACGATCCCGAATACTCGGGCGCGGGCGAGCGCATCGGCCAGGCGGAGTATGAGAGCTTCATCGCGGGGGGCGACCCGGAATATGCATGGAAGCCTCCCGCCGATGAATGGAACGCCATTTCGCTCAACTACACCTCGGGCACCACCGGCAACCCCAAGGGCGTGGTCTACCATCACCGGGGCGCCTATCTGAATGCGATTTGCAACATCGTGACCTGGGGCATGCCGCAGCATGCCGTGTACTTGTGGACGCTGCCGATGTTCCACTGCAACGGCTGGTGCTTCCCTTGGACCATGGCCGCCAATGCAGGCACCAATGTGTGCCTGCGCAAGGTCGACGCGAAGCTGGTTTTCGACGCGATGCGGGAGCACGGCGTGACGCACTATTGCGGCGCACCGATCGTGCATTCGACGCTGATCAACGCGGACCCCGCGCTGCGCGAGGGCATCGCGCACAAGGTGCACGCCATGGTCGCGGCCGCCGCGCCGCCCGCGGCCATGATCGAGGGCATGGAACGCATGGGCTGGGAGCTCACCCACGTATATGGCCTGACCGAGGTCTACGGCCCGGCCACCGTGTGCGCGAAGCAAGAGGAGTGGAAGAGCCTCGATATCGGCAGTCGCACCGAGCGCAACGGTCGCCAGGGCGTACGCTATCTCATGGAAGAGGGCCTGACGGTGATGGATCCGCAGACCATGCGGCCGGTTCCCGCGGACGGCGAGACCATGGGCGAGATCATGTTCCGCGGAAACATCACCATGAAGGGCTACCTGAAGAACCGCAAGGCGACCGAGGACGCCTTCGCGGGCGGTTGGTTCCGCTCGGGAGACCTCGCGGTGATGCAGCCCGACGGCTACCTCAAGATCAAGGACCGCGCCAAGGACATCATCATCTCGGGCGGCGAGAACATCTCGTCGCTCGAGGTCGAGGACGTGCTTTACCGGCACCCGGCGGTGCTCGCGGCGGCCGTGGTCGCGAAGCCCGACCCCAGGTGGGGCGAAACGCCGTACGCCTTCGTCGAGCTGAAGGCAGGCGCCAAGGTCACGGAAAAGGAACTCGTCGATCACTGCCGGACCCACCTCGCGCATTTCAAGGCGCCGCGCCACGTGGTATTCGGAGTCCTGCCGAAGACCTCGACGGGCAAAATCCAGAAATTCGTGCTGCGGCAGCAGGCAAGATCGGCCTCGGCGATAGAATGACGGAGGACGCCATGAACGCTCCATCCAAGACCGAAGTCGAAGCGCCCTACGTGCTGCGCGAGGACAGGAACGGCGTGGCGACGTTGACGCTCAACCGCGGCGATCGCATGAACCCGCTCTCCACCGCGATGCTCTCCGCGCTGCAGACGGAGCTCGACCGCGTCGCGAAAGACGCAGATGCGAAGGTCGTCGTGCTCGCCGGCGCGGGCAAGCACTTCTGTGCGGGGCACGATCTTCGCGAGATGCGCTCGCATCCCGGCAAGGCCTGGCAGAAGGCTCTTTTCGAGCAGTGCAGCCAGGTGATGCTGTCGCTCGTGCGCCTGCCTCAGCCCGTGATCGCGCGCGTTCAGGGCGTCGCGGTCGCTGCCGGCTGCCAGCTCGTGTCGATGTGCGATCTGGCGGTGGCGAGCGAGGTCGCCCAGTTCGCTCTTCCGGGGATCAAGAGCGGGATTTTCTGCACCACGCCGGGCGTCGGCGTCGCGCGCAACCTCGCGCGCAAGCACACGCTTGAGATGCTCTTCACAGGCGACCTGATAGACGCGAAGACCGCGCTTTCCTGGGGCCTGGTGAACCGGGTCGCGCCGCTTGCCGGGCTCGATGCCGACGTGGACAAGCTCGCGCGCAAGATCGTCGCTCACAGCAGCGCCGTGGTGAGCATGGGCAAGCGATTCTTCTACGGCCAGGTGGAGAAAGGACTCGCGGACGCTTATTCCCTTGCGTCCGAGGGCATGGCCTGCAACATGATGCTCGAAGATGCCGGCGAAGGGATCGACGCCTTCATCCAGAAACGCAAGCCCGACTGGCGCGGGCGCTAGCGATACGCGCCGGCTGACATGCCGACGGCGCAATCGCGGCCCCGTGGCGTCGCACTCGACGCAGCGGTGGCCGACAGCGGCGCTCTTCGCGCTGCGCTGGGCGAAACCGGGTCGTGGAGAGCGCAGGCTGAGGCGCTTGCGCGCACGCTGGTGGAAGGGACACTGGCTTCGGGCGCGCCGCTGTTCGATGTGCAGCGCGCCTTCGCGATATTTCCGCCGGGATCTCCGGCGGGCGAATCGCTTTTCCGGCTCGCGGAGGCTTTGCCGCGAATCCCCGATCGGCCTTCCCGGGCTGCAATGCTTGCAGACCGTGTCCCCGCATTGCGCGGCTGGAAGGCTGCGGCCGCGCTGCCGTTCGCCGGTTTCGCAACGAATGCAATCGGGCGGCAATTCGTCTACGCGGAGGCCATCGCTACGGCCCTGCGGCGCGCCGAGCGCGATGCGTGCGCCCAGCCGGCAACGCGCTTCTCCTTCGACATGCTGGGGGAGAGCGCGCGCACCGATGCGGATGCCGACCGCAATTTTCGGCGCACTATAGACGCAATCCGCGCCATGGGGCGGGCGGTCAGCGCGCGCGCCGCAATTTGGCGCGAACGCCTCGAAGTTTCCGTGAAGCTGTCCTCCATTCACCCTCGTTACGACGCAGCGAGCTACGCGCAGGTTCGCGGCGAGTTGCTCGATCGCCTGAAGCAGATCGCCGGCCGCGCCGCTGCGGCGGGTGTCGGGCTCACGATCGACGCCGAGGCATCGGAAAGCTTGTCGCTTCAACTCGATCTGTTCGAGGCGCTGGCGGCCGATCCGGCGCTGGACTGTTGGGGAGGGCTGGGCGTTGCGGTGCAGGCGTATCAGCTGCGCGCGCTGGGAACGGTGGACGCATTGCTGGAGATCGCTGTTCGCCGCCGCAAACGCGGCGGCATGCCGATCGCCGTACGGGTGGTGAAGGGCGCGTATTGGGATGCCGAGATCAAACGGGCGCAGGAGCTGGGGTTGGAGCGCTATCCGGTATTCACGGACAAGCGGCTCACCGATCTGTCCTATCTCGCCTGTGCCCGACGCCTCTCATCCGGACGGGACAGCGTCTATCCGCAGTTCGCCACGCATAACCCGGTCACGCTCGCGTGCGTGCTCGTGCTTGCCGACCAGCCCGGCGGCGCCTCCGCTGCGGCTGCGCGCTTCGAGTGCCAGCGCCTCCACGGAATGGGACGGGCACTGTACCGCTCGCTCGCAGCTATGTATCCAGATCTGCCGGTGCGCACGTATGCCCCCGTAGGCGAGAAGCGCGAACTGCTTGCCTACCTCGTGCGCAGATTGCTCGAAAACTCGGCGAGCACTTCTTATGTGCGCCAGGCGGCGCGCGCGAAACGATCCGGCGATTTGCTGCGGACGGGTTTCGAATTTCTCGACGCGGGCCTGTGCCCGCGGGACCTTCCTTCACCAACGGAGCTGCACATGCCGCAACGACGCATTGCAAAGGGCCATGACCTCGGGGATTCCGCCACGCTCGCCGCGTGGGCGAAATCGGTGAGCGAAGCGCGGCGCACATGGACTGCGGGACCTCTCGTGAGCGGCAAGCGCGGGCCGGGGCAGGCGCGGCCAGCCGTGTCGCCCGCCCGGCCCGACGTGACCATCGGCGAGGTGAGCGACGCCACGGCGGACATGGCGCAGTCCGCAATCGACGCCGCGCACGCGGCGCGGATCGCCTGGTCCGCAGTGAGCGTATCCGAACGCGCCGCGGCCCTAGAGCGGCTGGCCGATTTGCTGGAAGCCGACATGGCCGGCCTGATGGCTCTTTGCGTCTGGGAGGCGGGGAAAACCCTGCCCGACGCCATGGCGGACGTACGCGAAGCGGTGGATTTTTGTCGCTACTACGCGGAGCAGGCGCGCGAGCAGCTCGGCAGGCCGATGGCGCTGCCTGGCCCGGCTGGCGAGAGCAACGTGCTGACGCTGCACGGCCGGGGCGTGTTCGCCTGCATCAGCCCCTGGAACTTTCCGGTCGCGATTTTCACGGGACAGGTCGCGGCCGCGCTGGTCGCCGGCAACACGGTGGTCGCGAAGCCGGCCGAGCAGACGGCGCTCACCGCGTACCGCATCGCCGAGCTGATTCTGAAAGCGGGGATCCCGCCCGGCGCCTTTCATCTTCTGCCCGGCAACGGCGGGATCGGACGAGCTCTTGTCGGCGATCCGAGGATCGCGGGCATTGCCTTCACTGGGTCCACCGATACCGCTCGCGCCATTCAGCGCGCTCTCGCGGACCGGGAAGGCCCGATCGTGCCGCTGATCGCGGAGACCGGCGGCCTGAACGCCATGATCGTGGACTCCAGCGCGCTGCCCGAGCAAGTCGTGGACGCGGTGATAGCCAGCGCTTTCCGTTCCGCGGGCCAGCGCTGCAGCTCGCTGCGCGTGCTGTACCTGCAGGAGGAAATCGCGCCCGCGGTGCTCGACATGCTGCGGGGTGCGATGGCCACGCTGCGCATCGGCGATCCCGCCGATCCTGGGACCGACGTCGGACCCGTGATCGACGGGCAGGCGCGCAAGAAACTGGTGCAATACATTTCCGATCTGCGCTCGCGGGCGAAGCTGATCGCCGAGTCCGGTCCTGTCCCGCCTGCCGGCACCTATGTCGCTCCGGTGGCGTTCGAAATCAGCTCGATACGCGAGGTTCCCGGGGAGCGTTTCGGCCCCATCCTTCACATAGCGCGATTCGCCCTCGAAGACCTCGACCGGGTGGTCGACGACATCAACGCGACGGGATACGGGCTTACGATGGGTGTGCACAGCCGCGTGGACTCCCGCGCCGAGCGCATTCGCGCTCGCTCGGCGGTCGGCAATCTCTATGTCAACCGCAACATGATCGGCGCAGTGGTGGGCGTGCAGCCTTTCGGCGGCGAGGGGCTGTCCGGCACCGGACCGAAGGCCGGCGGACCGAATTACCTCGTGCGGTTCACGACCGAACGCGTATTCACCGTGAATACCGCGGCGGCGGGCGGCGATCTCGGCCTGCTGACCGGGACGGCCGGCACCGCGACGTGACCTATAATGCCCGCACTCTCCCGATGCGCCGCCCTTTCTCGCTCTGACCGACCCGACGGGCTCCTCGCCGCATCCGTGACGGAAGACATCATTCTCGAAACGCGCGGCCTGAGGAAGGAGTTCAAGGGCTTCGTCGCCGTCAGCGACGTCAGCTTGAAGGTCAGGCGCGGACGTATCCACGCGCTGATCGGCCCCAACGGCGCGGGCAAGACCACCTGCTTCAACCTGCTCACGCACTTTCTTTCCCCGACCCGCGGCCAGATCCTCTACAACGGGCGCGAGATCACGGGTTCCAGCCCCGCCGCGATCGCGAGGCTGGGGCTGGTCCGGTCTTTCCAGATATCGGCGGTGTTTCCGCATCTCACGGTTCTGGAAAACGTGCGCATCGCGCTTCAACGCAAGCGGGGCCGCTCGTTCGATTTCTGGCGAACGGACCGGATCCTGCGCGACCTGAATTCGCGCGCGCGGGAGCTGCTCGATGCAGTCGGTCTGTCGGAATTCGAAGAGTCGATCGCCGTGGAGCTGCCCTATGGGCGCAAGCGCGCGCTGGAGATCGCGACCACGCTCGCGCTCGATCCGGAGATGATGCTCCTCGACGAACCGACGGCCGGCATGGCGCACGCGGACGTGGAGCGCATCGCAGCGCTCATCCGGCGCGTCGCCGCCGACCGCACCGTGCTCATGGTCGAGCATAACCTCGGCGTCGTCGAGAACCTCTCGGATCACATCACGGTGCTCTCGCGCGGCGAGATCATCGCCGAGGGCGACTACCGGTCGGTGTCCGCTCATCCGGAAGTGATCAAGGCCTACCTGGGTTCCGAGCGTGCCTGAGACCACGCTGCTTTCCGTCGCCGACCTGAACGCGTGGTACGGGGAATCCCACATCCTGCACGGGGCGCAGTTCGAGGTGCGCCGCGGGGAAGTGGTGACGCTACTCGGTCGCAACGGCGTCGGCAAGACCACGACTCTCAAGGCCATCATGGGCATGGTCGCTCGCCGGGAGGGCTCGATCCGCTTCGACGGCACGCAGATCATAGAGCTGCCCTCTGATCGCATCGCGCGCCTCGGCGTCGCGTTCTGCCCCGAGGAGCGCGGCATCTTTGCAAGCCTCGACGTCCGCGAAAACCTCCTGCTTCCGCCGGCGGTGCGCGCGGGCGGGCTGTCCCTAGCTCAGGTTTTCGGCTTGTTCCCGAACTTGAAGGAGCGGCTCGCGAGCCAGGGCACGAAGCTCTCCGGCGGCGAGCAGCAGATGCTCGCGATCGGCCGCATTCTGCGCACCGGGGCGCGGCTGCTGCTTCTCGACGAGCCGACCGAAGGCCTCGCTCCGGTGATCGTTCAGCAGATAGGCCGCACCATCTCGCGGCTCAAGGCGGAAGGGTTTACCATCCTCCTGGTCGAGCAGAATTTCCGGTTCGCCTCGCGCGTCGCCGACCGCCACTACGTCATGGAGAGCGGACGAGTTGTGGACATGATCCCGAACAGCGAGCTAGAGTCCAATCTGGAGAAGGTTCACGAATACCTGGGCGTGTAGCCCGAATCCGATCAACCCAAAGACAAGAGGAGCTCCCATGTTCTCCAATCGCAGCCTATTCGCGGCGGCGCCGCTCGCCGTGGCCGCGTCGCTCGCCCAGGCGCAGATTTCCGACGGCGTGGTCAAGATCGGCGTGCTATCCGACATGTCCAGCCTCTATTCGGACATCGGCGGAGGCGGGTCCGTGGTGGCGGCGCGCATGGCGATCGCTGATTTCCCGACGAAAGGCATGAAGGTAGAGCTCCTTTCGGCGGACCACCTCAACAAGCCCGATGTCGGCTCGAGCATCGCGCGGCAATGGTACGACGTCGACAAGGTCGACGTCATCGTCGATGTACCGACCTCGTCGATCGCGCTCGCGATAAGTCAGATCACGCGGGAGAAAGGCAAGGCCTTCCTCGTCTCCGGCGCGGCGACTTCCGACCTTACGGGAAAGGCCTGCTCGCCCAACACGATTCACTGGACCTACGACACCTGGATGCTCGCCAACGGCACGGGCAACGCCATCGTGAAGACTGGCGGCGACAGCTGGTACTTCATCACGGCGGACTATGCCTTCGGACTTGCTCTGGAGCGCGATACGGAAGCCGTGGTACTGAAGAACGGCGGCAAAGTGCTCGGCAAGGTTCGGCATCCCCTCAACGCGCAGGACTTCTCCTCGTTCCTCCTCCAGGCACAGGCCTCCAAGGCGAAGATCATCGGACTCGCCAACGCCGGCGGCGACACCACCAACTCGATCAAACAGGCGGCCGAATTCGGTATCGTCAAAGGCGGTCAGAATCTCGCGGGTCTGCTGGTGTTCCTCTCGGACATCCACGGCCTTGGACTGGACAAGGCACAAGGGCTGATCTTCACCGAGACTTTCTACTGGGACTTGAACGATCAGACCCGGGCGTTCGCCANNCCAGGCCGGCGTGTACTCGGCGATCACGCACTACCTCAAGGCCGTGGAGGCCGGCAAAACCGACGACGGCACCAAGGTGATCGCCAAGATGAAGGAGCTGCCGACCGATGATCCGCTCTTCGGCAAGGGCCGCGTGCGCATTGACGGCCGCAAGCTGCATCCCGCCTACCTTGTCGAGGTGAAGAAGCCATCCGAGTCGAAAGGCCCGTACGACTACTACAAGATCCGAGCGACCATTCCGGCCGAGCAGGCATTCCGGCCGTTGAACGAAGGCGGCTGCTCGCTGGTCAAGTGACGCCAAAGCGGCCGCGATAGAGCCGCTTTAGCGCCGCGCTGGTTGATCGTGGAAATCTTCGGGATCCCGACGCAGGCGCTCTTCGGGCAGCTGCTGATCGGGCTGATCAACGGCTCGTTCTATGCGCTGCTCTCGCTCGGGCTCGCGGTGATTTTCGGGCTGCTCAACATCATCAACTTCACCCACGGCGCCCAGTACATGATGGGCGCGTTCT
>VBDE01000087.1 GCA_005883665.1 Betaproteobacteria bacterium | reverse complement strand
ACCAGTTGCCGCCGACCAGCTGCGGAAATCCCGCTTCGAGCGTCGTCGGGACATCGGGCAGCTCGGCCATGCGCGCTCGCGCCATCACCGCGAGCACTCTGAGCTTGCCGGCCTTCACGGGTCCGATGATCCCTGTCAAGGTGGGGAAAGCGACCTGGATGTCGCCGGCGAGCAGCGCCTGGACCATGGGGGGCGTGCCCTTGTATGGCACGTACACCATGGAGTTTCCGGTTTGCTGTGAAAATGCGGCGCCGGTGAGATGCGCGGGCGAGCCCGAGCCCGGGGAGCCGTAGTTGAACTTGCTCGGCCGGGCGCTCACGTATTCAGCCAGTTCCTTGAGCGATTTCGCCGGCACGTTTGCGCCGATCACCGCGAGCAGCGGAGCGTCGGCGAGCAGAGAGATCGGCTCGAGCGCGGTCAGCGGATCGAAACCCAGGTTCTTAAACATGTGAGGCGTCACCGCATAGACGGCCGTCGGCGCGAGCAGCAGCGTATAGCCGTCCGGCGCGGCGCGCACGACTTCGCCCGTGCCTATGGCGCCGTCGGCGCCCGGCTTGCTCTCCACGACGAAGCGCTGGCCGAGGTTCGTTTCGACTCCGGGGGATATTGTCCGGAATATCGCTTCCGAAACGCTTCCCGCGGCAAATGGAATGACCACGCGAATGGGCTTGCTGGGCCAGTCCTGGGCGAGGCCGATCACGGGCTGAAGTGTAAGCAGCCCGGCGGCGAGGAGTGCCAGAATATGTCTCACGAGCGGATTCTATATTGGGAAGACCGATGCCCGGGAACAAGTTCGGCGTTTTGTTCGTCTGCACGGGAAACATCTGCCGCTCGCCGACCGCTGAGGCGATTTTTCGAAAACTGGCCACTGATGCAGGGATGGCGGTGGCGGTGACGGCCGATTCGGCCGGCACGCACGGTTACCATGTCGGAGAGCCGCCCGACCCCCGGGCTCAGGAAGCGGCGGCCAAGCGGGGCTACGATCTCAGCGCTCTGCGCGCGCGAAGGTTCGAGCAGGCCGATTTCCAGCGCTTCGACCTGATCCTTGCCATGGACAGGGATCACTACTCGATTCTCTCGAACATGGCGCGGCCCTCGGCCGGCCACAAACTGAAGCTGATGATGTCCTACGCGCGGCGCTTTGCCGACGAGGAAGTGCCGGATCCCTACTACGGGGGGCCGCAGGGGTTCGAGCGCGTGCTCGACCTGCTCGAGGACGCGGCGAAAGGTTTACTCGAGTCCCTGCGTAGGGACTGAGCCTACCCTCCGGGTTCAAACCTTCGGAGTCGGAGGTTCGTTCCCGGTTTCCACCTGGACCAGGGGCTCGTCGAGATCCGCAGGAGGCGGTCGGCGCTCGCGCTTGGCCGGCACAAATTTCTGCTCAGGCTCTGTTGCGGACGCGACCGTGATGCCCGAACGCGTCTGCACCAGCTCCAGCCCGCTCTCCTTGAGCGCGCGCTCGATCTCTGCCGGGTCGGGCTCGCGCGGTGCGGGCGAAAGCGCTGTCGCCGCCGAAGCCGGGGGAGTTGGCCTGTATTCCGGTTGAGGTTTCGCAGCCGTCACAAGCTCCTGCGCCTGCTCGCGCTCGGCCGGGGCCGGCTGCGCCATGAATTCTTGTGTGGCAGGCGCCGGTGCCGATCCTTCGATCGGAGCGGGACCGGCTGCAACTCGGATTTCCTCGCTCCGAGGCGCGGGCGGTGGATTCCCGTGGCGTTCAGCCCTTTCGCCGCGGTCGCGGCCACCGCGACGGCGGCGCTTGCGCTCGTGATCGCCTTCGCGCAGATCAGGCGCGCCTGCCTGAGGTGCAGGCGGGCGCCCGCGTTCCTGTGGACGTTGCTCCCGCGAATCGGGCCGTTCCGCGCGATCCTGCCCCCCGGGACGCTCGCCGCGAGGCGGCCTTTGGTCCCCGAATTGCCGTTCGGGGCGCGAGTTTCGGTCTTGACGGTCCTGTCGTTGCGGTCGTTCACCGCGGTGATCTCGCTTCTCGTTGCGCCCTTGACGCAGGTCCGGGCGCTCATTGCGCCCGCGAAAGCGGTCGCGGTTGCCGCGATCGCGATCTCCACGTTCCGGCCGGGGCGGCTCGCGGTGTGGGGCTGCCGCCGGTTGGAGACGGGCAGGAGCGCTATCGCGCTTGAACCAACCGAGGATGCGATCGACGATGCCGGGATGCCGTTCGGCCGGACGCGGCGCCTGGGATCCGGGCTGCTGCGCGCTCATCGGCGCAGGGCGTTCGGGCGTGACCCCTTGCACCGCGGCTTGCTGGCGCAGCGGGCGCGCTTCCTGCGCCACAGGTTCCCTGGCCTCTTCTTCGACCGGTGCGCTGACGAGATTGTAGCTCGCTGGCAGCGCATCAGCCTGATTTAGGTCGTCGTGACGAAGGCGTTCGACCTTGTAGTTGGGAGTCTCGAGATTCGTGTTCGGGATCAGCACCACGTTGACCTTCAGCCGCGCTTCGATCGAATGGATGTCGGCGCGCTTTTCGTTGAGCAGGAACGTGGCGACGTCCACTGGCACCTGGGCGTGCACTGCGGCGCTGTTTTCCTTCATGGCTTCTTCCTGGATGATGCGCAGGATATGCAGCGCGGTCGATTCGGTGCCGCGGATGTGGCCGGTGCCGTTGCAGCGCGGGCAGGTGATGTTGCTGCCCTCTCCAAGCGAGGGACGAAGGCGCTGGCGCGACAGCTCCATCAGGCCGAAACGCGAGATCTTGCCCATCTGCACCCGCGCGCGGTCGTAGCGCAGCGAGTCGCGCAGCCGAGTCTCCACTTCGCGCTGGTTGCGCTGGTTCTCCATGTCGATGAAGTCGATGACGATGAGACCCCCGAGGTCGCGCAGCCGCAACTGGCGCGCGATCTCGTCGGCCGCCTCGACATTGGTGTGAAACGCCGTCTGCTCGATGTCGTGGCCTTTGGTGGCTCGCGCCGAGTTGACGTCGATCGAAACGAGCGCTTCGGTGTGGTCGATCACGACTGCGCCCCCCGAGGGGAGCGACACCTGGCGCGAGTAGGCGGTCTCGATCTGGTGCTCGATCTGGAAGCGCGAGAACAGCGGCACGTCGTCGCGGTAACGCTTCACCCGCCCGACGTTGTCGGGCATGACGTTGCTCATGAACGCCATCGTCTGCTCGAAGATGGGATCGGTGTCGATCAGGATCTCGCCGATGTCGGGCTGGAAGTAGTCGCGGATTGCACGGATGACGAGGCTGCCTTCCTGATAGATGAGGAACGGCGCCGGGTTGAGGAGCTTGCCGTCGGAGTCGCGCGCCGGCTCGGTCGCCTCGACGATCTTGCTCCACAGCTTGAGCAGATAGCTCAAGTCCCATTGCAACTCTTCGTACGAGCGGCTGATGCCGGCGGTGCGGCCGATGATGCTCATCCCGGCCGGAATGTCGAGCTTGTCCATGATCTCGCGCAGCTCGTCGCGATCCTCGCCCTCCACGCGGCGCGACACGCCGCCGCCGCGCGGATTGTTCGGCATCAATACGAGGTAGCGTCCGGCGAGACTGATGAAGGTCGTGAGCGCCGCGCCCTTGTTGCCGCGCTCGTCCTTCTCGACCTGGACGATCAGCTCCTGGCCTTCGGAAAGCGCGTCCTGGATGCGCGCGCGCCCGACGTCGATGCCGGGTTTGAAAAACTGGCGCGCGACCTCCTTGAAGGGAAGAAATCCGTGGCGCTCGGTGCCGTAGTCCACGAACGCGGCTTCGAGGCTGGGCTCGACCCGGGTGATGACACCCTTGTAGATGTTGCTTTTTCTCTGTTCCTTGGCGGCCGATTCGATGTCGAGGTCAATGAGTTTCTGGCCTTCGACGATCGCGACACGGAGTTCCTCGGCCTGTGTCGCGTTGAAAAGCATGCGCTTCATTGTGCAATTCTCCCGCGCGCACGGGCAGGACAAACCAAGAGCCTTATTGTGAAGGCTGGTCTCGCATCATCGATCCTGGGATCATGAGAACGCGGTAATTTGGCTTGTCGGGTTCCAGTCGCTGCATTGCAGGACCGCAACTGGTTGGATAACCAACCGCCTTTGCTCACTTCGGGTTCGTGCGCTCGCAAATCCGGCCTAGGCCTCGAGCAGCGGCGGAACCGGGGACAGGGTAGCTAGTCTTGTCTGGGGGCGAAAATTCGCACCGTCGCATGTACAAGCAGCCGTCCCGCAACGGAAGCAGCAGGCAGATCATAAACAAAATGAAGGATTTAAGCAACGCCCTGACGGTCGAGGTCGATAGCGCGAGCGAAGGCCAGCGCGTGGATAACTTTCTGCTTCGCATCTGTAAGGGGGTGCCGCGCAGTCATGTCTACCGCATCCTGCGCCGCGGCGAAGTGAGGGTCAACAGCCGCCGCGTCGATGCGACCTACCGCCTGCAGCCGAGGGATCGCGTGCGGATTCCGCCGATGCGCCTCGCCCGGCGCGCGGAGAAGACCGCGCCGCCGCTCGATCTGCCGGTGATCTACGAAGACGACGCGCTGCTGGTCGTGGACAAGCCGGCTGGCACCGCGGTGCACGGCGGCAGCGGCATCAGCTTCGGGGTCATCGAGCGGATGCGGGCTGCGCGGCCACAGCTCAGGTTCCTGGAGCTTGCACACCGGCTCGATCGCGAGACCTCGGGAGTGCTCATCCTCGTCAAGAAACGCTCGGCGCTGACCGCGCTCCACGCCGCGCTGCGCGAAGGCCGCGTGAGGAAGGAATACCTGGCCCTGGTGAAGGGACGCTGGCGCAACGACAAGCAACATGTCAACCTTCCGCTGAAAAAATTCCTCACCCGTTCCGGAGAGCGGCGCGTCAGCGTCGATCGCGAGGGCAGAGAGTCACAAACGGTTTTCCGGAAGAAGAGGGGAATCCGCGATTACACGCTGCTGTCGGCGGAGCTCCTGACCGGCCGCACCCATCAAATCCGCGTGCACCTCACCCACCTCGGATTTCCGATCGCGGGTGACGGCAAGTACGGCGACTTCGAGCTCAACCGAGGATTGGCGAAGCAGGGCCTGAAGCGCATGTTCCTGCACGCGGGGGAGCTGGAGTTCGGGCATCCGCTTTCCGGGAAAGCGCTGAAACTGCATGCCCCGCTTCCCGAAGACTTGTCGCGCTTTCTCGATTCCCTGGGAAGCTGATGCGCTATCCCTTGCTGGTGTTCGACTGGGACGGAACGCTGATCGATTCCGCGCCTACGATCGTCGCCTGCATCCAGGCCGCCTGCCGCGATCTCGGACTGCCGGTGCCCGAGGACGCGCGCGCGAGCCACGTCATAGGTCTCGGCTTGCAGGACGCGTTGTCGTATGCCGTCCCCGGGTTGCCCCCGGAGGATTACGGCGCAGTGGTGGAGCGCTACCGGAAACATTTCCTCGCGCGCGACCCCGAAATTCCCCTTTTTCCGGGCGCGCGGTCGATGCTTGCCGGTCTTCGGGGCCGCGGCCATATTCTCGCCATCGCCACCGGAAAGAGCCGCGCGGGCCTGACGCGGGCTCTGGACAATACGGCGTTGCGGCCTTTGTTTGCCGCCTCGCGCTGCGCCGACCAATGCGCGTCGAAGCCTGCACCCGACATGCTTTGCGAGCTCATGGAGGAACTCGGCACGAACGCTGTCAATACCCTTATGATCGGAGACACGGTGCACGATCTTCAGATGGCGGTACACGCCGGGGTGCAGGCGGTCGCGGTGTGTCACGGGGCCCACCCCAGGAGCGAGCTCGCCGCGCTCGCGCCCCTTGCCTGCGTCGACAATATCGATGAGCTGAATCTATGGCTGGCTCAGAACGCGTAATTTGCTCGAGCGCCGATCTGACGGATTCGGGCGACGGGGTGCGCTTCGAGCTCGAAGTGGACGGAAGGCCGGAGACGGCGTTCGCGGTGCGCTACCGGGGCCGGGTCTATGCCTACCTCAACCGCTGCGCGCACATGCCGATGGAGCTGGACTGGAAACCCGGAAAGTTTTTTGATGTCTGGGGCCTGCATTTGATATGCTCGACGCACGGTGCGACTTATGCGCCGGACACCGGCCGATGTCTTCGCGGCCCTTGCTTCGAGGAGGGACTCATTCCGGTCCCCGTCGAGGAGCGGGACGGCCGTGTAATCATGAAGGGTGATCCGCGTGGCCGAAGGTAACTGGGAACGGGATGTGATCGAGGCGCTGGCGACCGCCGCTCTCAAGGAGCAGCGCCGCGCCCGCCGCTGGGGCATTTTCTTCAAGCTGCTCGGCTTTGCCTATCTCACGCTGCTGGTGCTGCTCGCGCTCGACTGGCGCGGACACGACGGCCTCACTTCGGGCAAACATACCGCGCTGGTCGACGTGGTGGGCGTAATCGACCCCAGAGGTGACGCGAGCGCCGACCGCGTCACCGAGTCCCTGCAGAACGCTTTCAAAAACAAGAATACCCAGGGCGTGATCCTGCGAATCAATTCGCCGGGCGGCAGTCCGGTGCAGGCCGGAATCATCTACGACGAAATCCGCCGGCTGCGGGGGATTTACCCTAACGTTCCCATGTATGCGGTGGTCGAGGACATCTGCGCCTCGGGCGGCTACTACATCGCTGCCGCCGCCGACAAAATTTACGTGGACAAGGCGAGCATCATCGGGTCGATCGGCGTGATCATGGACGGCTGGGGCTTCACCGGTACCATGGAAAAACTCGGCGTTGAGCGGCGTGCGCTCACCTCGGGCGAGAACAAGGCCTTCCTCGATCCTTTTTCCCCGGTGGACGAGAAGCAGAAGCGCCACGCCCAGTCGATGCTGGACGAAATCCACAAGCAATTCATCGATGTCGTGAAGAAAGGGCGGGGCAAGCGGCTCCGAGAGAGCTCAGACATGTTCTCCGGGCTGCTGTGGACCGGCGCCAGAAGCATCGAGCTGGGACTTTCGGACGGCTTTGGGAGCGTCGATTTCGTCGCTCGCGAGGTGATCAAGGCCGAGGACATCTTCGATTACACGAAGAAGCAGGATTTCACCGAACGATTCGCCAAGCGTTTCGGCGCGGCGATGGCGAGCGCGCTCGCCAAGGTGCTGGCGCAGGGGCAATTCAACATTCGTTGAGTTCGCCGGACGGGACCCGGCGTGGCTACTCGGAGAGCAGTAGGAATACCGTCGGCCGTCCCTTGAGTTGCGGCGTTTCCTTGCGCCATGCCACAACGGGTCGCGTTTTCACCGCTTCCGATTCCAGCGTGAGGTCCGCGGCGACGCACACGAGCGTAGCCGGGGCGAGAGTGCGCAGCATCGCCGCCAGAGTGCGATCGTTGCGGTACGGCGTCTCGATGAATATTTGAGTCTGCCTGAGCTTTCGTGACTGGCGTTCGCATTCTTTCAAGGTGGAGACGAGCTCAGCTTCCGCGATGGGAAGGTAGCCGTGGAACGCGAATCGCTGCCCGTCGAGACCGGAGGCCGCAAGCGCGAGCACGATGGAGGAGGGGCCGCTCAGGGGCACGACGCGGATGTTTTGCTCGTGCGCGAGGCGCACCAGGCTTGCTCCGGGATCGGCGACCGCGGGAAGTCCCGCTTCGGAAAGTAGACCTGCGTTACGGCCCTCAACGAGCGGCTCAAGCAGCGCGGGAATATCGATCGGCCGCGTGTTGTGGTCGAGTCGCTCGACGCGGATGCTTTGCAGCGGTCGCGTCGGCGCGATGCGTTTCAGGAAAGCGCGCGCCGTTTTGGGGTCCTCGGCGATGATGTAGTCGAGCGAACGCGCGCGATCGAGCGTGCCGGCCGGAATGACCGCCTCCGGCGCTACGTCACCCAGCGTGTTGGGCAGAAGATAAAGCGAGCCCCTTCGCTCAGAGGACATTCAACCCTTGCTCTTGCAGCAGAT
>VBDE01000006.1:5016-8476 GCA_005883665.1 Betaproteobacteria bacterium | reverse complement strand
CGTGCGCAAGGCTGACCGACATCACCCGGACGTTGGTCTTGGCGGCAAGGATCTGTCGTGCTCCGGCGTCGAATTCCGGCGCAATCACGACCTCGACGAAATGTTTGGATACCGCTCCGGCCGTCGCCGCGTCGAGTTCGTGGTTGAAAGCCACGATGCCCCCGAATGCTGCCGTGGGGTCGGTGGCAAAGGCGCGCTCGTACGCGTCGCGGGGTGAGGCTCCGATCGCGGCACCGCAAGGATTGGCGTGCTTGACGATCACGCAGGCCGGTTGATCGAAAGTTTTCACGCATTCCCAGGCCGCGTCGGCATCGGCGATGTTGTTGTACGACAGCTCCTTGCCCTGAATCTGCGCATAGCCGGCGATGCCCCGCTGAGTCGAATTGCCGTCGCGATAGAATGCCGCAGCCTGATGCGGGTTTTCGCCGTAGCGCAGGTCCTGCACTTTTTCGAACTGAAGCGTAAGGCGCTCCGGGAAAGGCGCGAGGTTTCCGTCACCCGTGAGTCCTGTGAGGTAGTTGGCGATGGCGGCCTCGTACGCGGCGCTGTAGGCGAACGCCTTTTTCGCCAGAGCGAAGCGCGTGCCCTCGCTCAAGGCCCCGCCGTGTTTCCCCATCTCCGCGAGCAGCTTTGAATAGTCGGACGGATCGGTCACGACCGCGACGCCTGCATAGTTCTTGGCTCCTGCCCGCAGCATGCTGGGACCCCCGACGTCGATGTTCTCGATCGCCTCGGCGAGAGTGCAATTGGAATTCGCGACGGCTCGTGCGAACGGATAAAGGTTGACCACAACGAGATCGATCGGCTCGATACCCGCGGCCTTGATCGCGGCCAAGTGCGCGGGGGAATCGCGCCGGGCGAGTATGCCGGCGTGCAGTCTCGGGTGCAGGGTTTTCACCCGCCCGTCGAGCATTTCCGGGAATCCGGTGTAGTCGGCCACCTCGGTCACGAGGAGGCCTTGCTCGGCCAGAAGTTTCGCCGTGCCGCCCGTCGACAGGATCTTGACTTTGAATCGGGCGAGACCGCGCGCAAACTCGGCAAGGCCGCTCTTATCGGATACGCTGACCAGCGCCGTCCGGATGGGAATCACCGTTTACATCTTTATTTTGAGCGACTGGATTTTCTTTCGCAGGGTATTGCGGTTGATCCCGAGCATCTCCGCGGCGATGGACTGATTTCCCTCGGCCCGGTCGAGCACGAGCTCGAGCATCGGACGCTCGACGTTCTTGAGCACCATGTCGTAGATGGCGCGCGGCTTTGCCCCGTCGAGGTCCTTGAAGTACCGCTCCAGAGACCGGCGGACACAGTCCGCGATCTCGTTTGTTTGCCTCATGCCGCTAGCTCCACCTCGTAGCGCACCTCGTAGCGCAGGCGCAGATTCTCGCGCCCGAACTGCTCGAAGAAACGATTGACCGCGTCGAGTTGGTCGTCGCAGGTTTCAAGCTGATTCATGCAATGCCGGAAGCTTGCCGAACCGGCGAGCCCCTTGGTGTACCAGGAGATATGCTTGCGCGCGACCTTGACTCCCGTTTCTCTGCCGTAGAACGCGTAGAGTTCATGCAGATGCGCGAGCAACACGGCATGGATTTCGGAAACGAGAGGGTGGGGGAGTTTCTCGCCCGTTGAAAGATAGTGTCCGATTTCGCGGAAGATCCAGGGCCGCCCTTGAGCCGCGCGACCGATCATGATGCCGTCGGCGCCCGTATACTCGAGCACGTGCTTCGCTTCCTCGGGAGTAGTGATGTCGCCGTTTGCCACCACAGGCAAGCGCGTAGACCGTTTGACTTCGCGGATCGTGTCGTACTCGGCCCGGCCCGAGAAGCCGCAGGCGCGGGTGCGGCCGTGCAGGGACAACAGCTGCACGCGGCTCTTGTTGTCCAGGTCCCACCCCGTGCGGAACTTCAGCGTGACGGGTACATTCACTGCCCTCACTACGGCCTCGAGAATGCGCCCGACCAGGGGCTCATCCTTGAGAAGCGCGGACCCGGCCAAGGTGTTGCAGACTTTCTTCGCCGGGCAGCCCATGTTGATGTCGACGATTTGCGCGCCCCGCTCCACGTTGAAGCGCGCGGCCTCGGCCATCATGACCGGGTCGGCCCCGGCGATCTGCACCGAGATTGGCTCGACTTCGCCTTCGTGATCGGCGCGGCGGCGCGTTTTCTCGCTCCCCCACAGCAACGAGTTCGAGGCGACCATCTCGGATACGGCGAGGCCCGCACCGAACTTCTTGCACAGCTGCCGGAAGGGGCGATCCGTGACCCCGGCCATCGGCGCGACAAAAAGATTATTGCGCAAGCTGCGCGGACCGATTCGCATCGACGATCACGGAAATTTTTTCCAGCGGGAGCGCAATTCTATACCTAAA
This sequence comes from Betaproteobacteria bacterium, assembly GCA_005883665.1. Lineage (GTDB taxonomy): Bacteria > Pseudomonadota > Gammaproteobacteria > Burkholderiales > SG8-39 > VBDM01. Next base: position 6,111 of record VBDE01000006.1, on the reverse strand, counting down.
CATGAGCGCTTAGGGAAGTGCTCCAACGCTTCGCGCGACAAAAAATCGACTGCGGATTTTTTTGTTATTCCCGCACCGCAAAAGCGGCGCCGTCCCGTTCAGGGCAGCGCGCGAGCGCCGAAGATCATGCGATGGGCGAGAAAGCGCCGCGCAGGCGGCAGGGCATCGAGCGCGGCCAAGCCCGCACCGCGGGCCAGTGCGAGCGGCGCAAGAGAATTCGAGAATATCCTCACCAGAAAATCGGTGAACCCGATTCCGCAGTAGCGGTCGAGGCTGCGACTACGGGCGTAGCGCGCGAGAAACCAGGGTGCGCCAATTTCTTCCTTTGCGACATCAAGCAACATCTGAGCCAGTTCCCACGCGTCGCGCAAGCCGAGATTGAGTCCCTGGCCGGCCACCGGGTGCAGCGTTTGCGCGGCGTTTCCGATCGCAAGAACTCTCGGTGCGGGAGCGATCGCGCCATGACGTAGGGAAAGCGGGAAGGTCGAGCGGGGGCCGACCGAGCCGAAATTCCCGAGCCTTCCTCCAAAGATTTCGCGCAGGCGCTCGAGGAAATCCGAATCGGAAAGTCCGAGCAACAGAGCGGCACTCGCCGGGCGCACGCTCCAGACCAGGGCATAGCGGTCTCGGAACGGGAGCAAAGCGAGCGGCCCCTCGGCGGTGAAGCGTTCCCAGGCGACCCCGCCTCGCGGGTGCTCGGCCGTGACTTCAGCCACGATGGCCTGCTGCCGATAGTCTCTCGCATGCTGGGTCATGCGATTGTGGCCGCCGTCGGCCAGCACGAGCAGCCGAGCGCGCACGCCTGCTTCCTTTCCGCCGCGGGACAGCCGCAGGACAACTTCATCGTCAGCTGATTTCCAGTCTCTCAGCGATCCCGCAATTACGGGAGTTCGGTCCGCGAGCTGCGCAACGAGCTCGGAGTATGCGGTCACGTATCCCAAAGCCGGCAAACCGTGGTCGGCGCAACGCAGTACGGTTCTGCCGAAACCCTGCTGGGAGACATGGATGGTTTGGATCGGATTGCTTCGGACGGAGTTCCATGCACCCAGGCGCTCCAGGATCATGCGACTGCCGTAGGACAGGGCGATGGGTCGA
>VBDE01000006.1:0-4764 GCA_005883665.1 Betaproteobacteria bacterium | reverse complement strand
GGTCAAGGTCATACCCGCCTCGAGTCGGCGCCATTGCCCGCCCGATTTGTATTCTCCGGCGTCATGGACGTCCAAGCCGAGCCAATGCCCGGTGCGATGCATGTAGAAGCGCTTGTAATCCTCGGTTTCGATCACCTTTTCGAGCGTCCCGCGGCACAGTCCCAAATCGACGAATCCTTGAGCGAGCGTCCTCACCGCGGCATTGTGAGGTTCGTCCCAGCGCCTGCCAGCCATCACGGTGTCGATCGCGGCGGTTTGCGCGGCGAGCACCAGTTGGTAGACGTCCTTCTGCGGGCCGCTGAATTTCCCGCTTACCGGGAAAGTCCGCGTCACATCCGAGGCATATCCGTCCAGCTCACAACCTGCGTCGACGAGCAGGAGATCCCCGTCGGCGAGCCGCGCGTTGTTGTCGCGGTAATGCAGGACGCAGGCGTTGGCCCCTCCGGCAACGATGGGCCAGTACGCGGGATACTGGGCTCCGCGGCGGCGAAACTCGTAGAGAAGCTCCGCCTCGATCTCGTATTCGTTGCGTCCGGGGCGCGTCGCGCGCATCGCGCGCTCGTGGGCGGCCGCCGAGATCGCCGCCGCGCGGCGCATCACGGCGAGCTCGCCGTCGTCCTTGATCAGACGCATCTCGTCGAGCGCGGTGCGCACGTCGCGGATCTCGGCGGGCGCGGTGACGCCCGCGCGCGCCTGCGCCCGGACTTGGTTCAGCCATCCCATGATGCGCGCGTCCCAAGCCGCGTCGGCCCCGGGGGAGTAATAAAGCGCAGGCTGATCGGCGAGCAGCTTGGGCATGTGCTCGTCGAGCGACTCCACGGGATAGGCTTCATCGAAACCAAACGCGGCCCTTGCACCCTCGGGGCCGTTGCGAACGCCTTCCCAGAGCTCGCGCTCCGGATTGCGCTCGCGGCAGAAGAGAATCGACCGGGGCTCTTCTCCGGCGACGAGGACGAGCACCGCCTCGGGCTCGGGGAACCCGCTCAGATAGTAGAAATAGCTGTCGAATCGATACAGGTAGTCGCTGTCGCGATTGCGGATGCGTTCCGCCGCGGTCGGAATGATCGCGACACCCTTGCCCATGCGCGACTGCAGCGCGTGACGGCGCTCGGCGCAGCGCGAAAGATTGCTGGCGGTGTCCATTGCCGCGATTGTCTTCCGCTTTGCGGCGACGATCAAGCGACGCGCTCGTTCAACGCGGAGAGCCGCGCGGGCGTGCCGACGTCATGCCAGATGCCGCGATGTACCTCCCCGGAGACCAGCCCGCGCGCCATCGCCGCGCGCAAGAGCGATGCAATCTGTCCCTTCGAACCCGGCTTGATGCTCGAGAAGAGCTCAGGGCTGTAAAGGCCTATTCCGCCGAAGGTGAGCTTGGGCCGACCCGCCTCGGCGACTTGCGTGCCTTTTAGCGCGAAGTCGCCTTGCGGGTGATGCGGCGGATTGGCGACCAGTACCAAGTGCGCGAGATTCTGTTCCAGCGCGGTCCCAACGAGACGGGAGAAGTCGAAGTCGCAGAAGAGGTCGCCGTTGACGACGAGGAAGGGTCCATCGCCGAGCAGGTGAAGCGCCTGCGCGATACCCCCCGCGGTCTCGAGCGCCTCGGCTTCGCGCGAGTAGCGGATCGCGACGCCGGAGCGGCGTCCATCGCCGAGCGCGGCTTCGATCATGTGGCCGAGATGCGCGTGATTGATCACGATCTCGCGAACCCCCGAGCGCGCGATCGCCTCGATCAACCAGACGATCAGAGGTTTGCCCCGCACTTCTAGGAGCACCTTGGGGATCGCGTCGGAGAGGGGCCGCATGCGCTCGCCGCGTCCCGCGGCAAGGATCATGGCTTTCATCATTCGAAATCAGAACGTGTAGCCAACGCGCTTCTCCTGGGGCTCGAGCTCCTCGAGCAGACGCCCGAGCGCCGCGAGCTCGCGATAACGCTCGCACGTGCGCCGCAGGTAGCCCATCACGAGCGGCTGGTCCTTCAGATAGCCGTCCTTGCCGTCCCGAAAGGAAAGGCGCGCGAAGATCCCCAGCACCTTGAGCTGCCGCTGGGCTCCCATCCACTCGAAATCCCGGTAGAAATCCGCGAAATCGCCGGCGACCGGCAGCCCCCCGGCGCGGGCCTTTTCCCAATAACGGATCGCCCAATCGATGACGCGTTCTTCGTCCCAGGCGATGTAGGCGTCGCGCAGGAGCGAGACGAGATCGTAGGTGATCGGGCCGTACACCGCGTCCTGAAAATCGAGAATTCCGGGGCAAGGCTCGCAGACCATGAGGTTGCGGGAATGGTAGTCGCGGTGCACGAACACCCGCGCCTGTCCGAGGTTGTTCCCGAGGATCGTCGAAAACGCCTTCTCCAGGGTCTGGAGTTGTGCCGCGTCGAGCTCGCGCTGCAGCTGGCGCGCAATGTACCAGTCGGGGAAAAGGCGCAATTCCTTCTCGAGCAATTCTCTGTCGTAATCGGGCAGCAACCCGGGGCGGCTCGCCCGCTGAATCCGCAGCAGCGCGGCTAGCGCGTCTTCGTAAAGCCTTCCAGCGTTGTGCTCATCGAGCGCGTCCAGATAAGTCGTGCTGCCCAGATCCGAAAGCAGCAGAAAGCCCTGTTCGAGGTCTTGCGCATGGATCTTGGGCACGTGCACTCCGGCTTCGGCAAAGAGACGCGCTACATGCATGAACGGCCCGCAGTTCTCCTTGTCAGGCGGGGCGTCCATCACGACGAGTGATACCTGCTCGTCGCTGCGTTGGATCCGGAAATAACGCCTGAAGCTCGCGTCGTCGGAGGCGGGCGCGATGCTGAAATCGTCGCTCGCTAGGGTCGCCGCCAGCCATTGCCGCAATTGCCCTGCGCGGTCCAAAAATCCTCCGGAAACAAAGAATTGCCTTCGCCGCTGATTTGTGCGATTTTAGCACCCGCCCCAAAAGCCCAGGTCCAGGCTTTTCTGATATGTCTTGTTCACCTGCCCGCCGTGCGGCGTTGGCACTTGCGCTGTCTTGTTCTGCCGCGGTGTACGCACAGGGGCAGGGACTTCAGCTGCGGAGTTCTTCGGAACGATCCAAGACTGGCGCCTTGCCGATCATCTTGGACGCAGACCGCATCGAAGGCGTTGCAGGAAAGGACACCACAGCGCAGGGCAACGCCAGCCTGCGTCAAGGGGACTTGTCGATCCGCGCCGACTCGCTGACATATCACGAAGGAAATGAAGACGTCGAAGCCCGCGGCGATGTGCGCCTTCAGCGCAAGGGCGACACTTTGAAGGGGCCCTCGCTGAGGTATTCGATCAGGGACGCGACCGGCGTATTCGAAAAGCCCGACTTTACCTTCACGCCGCTTCCAAAGACCGGCCAAAAACCGGTCTCGGCGCGCGGGCAGGCCGAAACGATCGAGTTCCTGGGCGAAAGCCGGTACAGAATCAAGAGCGGCTTCTTCACCTCCTGCAAGCCGGGCGATGACGGTTGGCTGGTCAGGGCCGACGAGCTGGATCTGGATTTCACGCGCGACGTGGGGACCGCCCGCGGCGCCAGCGTGTATTTCGAGGGACTGCCCATCATCGCGGCGCCTTCTTTTGATTTCTCGCTGAATAACCAGCGCAAATCGGGCTTCCTTCCGCCTTCGATCGGCGTTACCGGAAAGAGCGGGCCCGAGGTCGGAATTCCGTATTACCTGAATCTCGCGCCCAACTACGACCTCACGCTCACGCCGCGTTACATGGAAAAGCGCGGATTGCAGGTCGCGGAGCAGTTCCGTTATTTGCAGAAGGACTACAAAGGCGATTTCAGCGCGGAGGTGCTCCCGAATGACCGTGCCGCGGATCGCCGCCGCTACGGCATGAGTCTGGGTGGCAGCTACAACCGTGATGGCTCCCTCCTTGGCGGACTCAATCTGAACAAAGTCTCGGACGACAGCTATTTCCGCGATCTTGCGACCCGCATCAACATCACGTCGCAGGCCACGCTGCCTCGTGAGGGCTTCTTGACTTACAACGGCAAGTGGTGGGACACAGGCAGCTACTCAGCGACGGCGCGGGTACAACGGTTCCAGGTCCTGCAGGATCCGGACAATCCTATTGTCGTCCCTTACGGCCGCACCCCGCAGCTCAGCTTGTCCACTCTGCGCCAGGACATCGGCGGCTTCGATTTCGGGTCTGCGGCCGAGTTCGTCGACTTCAGCCATCCCTCGCTCGTGAACGGCAAGCGCTCGACGCTCTATCCAAGCCTCAGCCTGCCGCTCGTCACGCCAAGTTTCTTCCTCACGCCGAAGGTCGGCGTGCACTACACGTACTATTCGCTTTATGAGATCCCACCAAGTGCGACCGACCCGACCATCCCGGCGTTTCGACCAGCCGCTCGCTTCCCATTTTCAGCGTCGACAGCGGGCTGATCTACGAGAGAGAGACCAGCGCGCTTGGACAAGGGGTCATACAGACGCTCGAACCGCGCTTCTACTACGTATACATCCCGTTTCGGGACCAGAACCAAATTCCACTGTTCGACACCGCGATCGCGGACTTCAACTACGCCCAGATCTTTTCCGAAAACATGTTTTCCGGTGGCGACCGCATCAACGACGCGCGCCAGCTCACCGCAGCAGTTACGTCGCGCATGCTTCTGCCTTCGAACGGGCAGGAAGTGCTGCGCGGCACGTTCGGCCAGCGCTACTATTTCAAGGACCAGCAGGTCACGCTCGGTCCTGCCGCGCCACGCACCTACCACGCTTCGAACTTCCTTACCGCGTTGTCGGGACGGGTGAGCGAGCACTGGACCCTCGAGGGG
>VBDE01000005.1 GCA_005883665.1 Betaproteobacteria bacterium | reverse complement strand
GCGTCGTACCTTACGCGTGCGCGTGAGCTCGCCGTCGTCGGCCTCGAGCTCCTTGTGCAGAACGAGGAAGCGGCGGATCTGCGAGTTGGCTAGCGTGGAGTCCAGCGCGAGGTCGCGGTTGACCTTCTCGACGCATTCGCGGATGAGATCGAGCACCGCGGGCTGCGAGGCGAGGTCCGTGTAGCCGGTATACGGCAGGTTGCGCCGCTCGGCCCAGTTGCCGATCGCGGCCATGTCGATGTTGATGAACGCGCAGACCTTGTCGCGCCCCGAACCGAAGCACACTGCCTCTTTGATGTAAGAGAAGAACTTGAGCTTGTTCTCGAGATACTTTGGCGCGAACAAGGTGCCGTCGGCGAGCTTCCCGACGTCTCTCGCGCGGTCGATGATTTTCAAGTGGCCCGCGGCGTCGAAATAACCCGCGTCACCGGTGTGGAAGAAGCCCTCCGGGTCGATCGCCTCGCGTGTCGCGTCGGGCCGCTTGTAGTACTCCTTCATGAGACCCGGGGAGCGCACCAATACTTCGCCCGAATCGGCGATCCGTACCTCGACCCCGGGCATGGGCGGGCCCACGGTTTCGAGCTTGACGTCGCCCGAGGGGTGCATGCACACCGTCACGCAGGTTTCGGTCATCCCGTAGAGCTGTTTCAGGTTGATCCCGATGGAGCGGTAGAAATCGAACAGGTCCGGACCGATCGCCTCGCCCCCGGTGTAGGCGACGCGGATGCGCGACATGCCGAGCACGTTCTTGAGCGGCCCGTATAGGAGGATCTCGCCAAGCCGATAAAGCAGCCGGTCCCGGAGCGGTATCCCGGCCTTGCCCTCGAGGATTCCCATCCCGACGCGCTTGGCGACGGCCATGAAGGTGTGGAACATGCGGCGTTTGATCCAGCTCGCGTCCTCGATACGGATCATCACCTGGGTCAGGATGTTTTCGTACACGCGCGGCGGCCCGAAGTAATAGGTCGGGCCGATCTCGCGCAGATCGGTCATCACGGTGTCGGGGGACTCGGGGCAGTTGAGACAGAGACCGGCGACGTGCATCTGCGCGTAGGAGTAGAGGAAATCTCCGACCCAGGCCATGGGCAGGTAGCACAGAATGTCGTCAGTATCGGCGAAGCCGTCGAAGGCCACGAGCACCCGCGCAGTCTGGATCATCGCAGCGTGCGTCTGGGATACGCCTTTGGGATGACCGGTGGTGCCCGAGGTATAGAGAATCACCGCGACATCGGAAGGCCGGCCTTTTCCGAGCTCGTCGGCGAAGAATTCAGGGTTGCGCTGCGCGAACTCCCGGCCGGCCGCCTGAACGTCCTCGAAGCCGGTCAGCTCCGTCTGCGCGTAATGGCGCAGCCCGCGCGGGTCGTCGAAACAGATGTGCTTCAACTGCGGGCACTGCGGCAGGACTTCCAGCAGCTTGTCGACCTGCTCCTGGTCTTCGACGACGGCGAAGCCGATATCGGCGTCCTGGAGCACGAACGCCATTTCGGCCGCGACGGCGTCCTGGTAGAGCGGGACCGGCACGCCGCCCAGGGCCTGCGCGGCCATCATGGCCCAGTACAGGCGCGGCCGGTTGTCCCCGATCACCGCGAGGCGGTCGCCGCGCTTGAATCCCTGTGCAGCAAGACCGCAGGCGAGAATGCGCACCTCGCCGGCGACCTGAGCCCAGGTCCAGGTTTGCCAGATGCCCAGGTCCTTCTCCCGGAACGCCGGCCTGTCGGGCCGGGCGCTCGCTTGGTGCAGAAGCAGGCGCGGAAAGGTGTCGGGCTGTTCCGTCACGGGGTGCCCCTCGGTGCCGTCTCAAATATCGCCGGCGCGGTCCCAGCCGGCGAATCTTACAGCAGATGAAGGGACGGGATTTGCGCCGTCTGGCTGCCGGCGCCAAACAGCTCCCATGTCCGCCCATAACGCTTAACGCACTGAAACCAAAGGGAACTGATTTTGAGGTCTGAACCTGGACCCGCGCCCGAGAAAAGATCTCGGCTGAGTCGATCGGGGAGTCCGTTGGTTTGGGCAAGCGAGGAGCCCGGAAAATCGAATCACCAAGTCGCGAGGCACTGTGATTCGCATCCTTGATACGTTCCTGCAGGGCGACGGCAGTTTCTGTGAGTGGGCCGAATCGCCCAGCTTCAAAGCCACTCAATTTCACGAGATCGGATCACTTTAGTCTGATTTTCTATTACACTTCGCAGACAAAAAGAACCCTCTTGGGTCCGAAGATTCGCGCGGGAATCGCGTTCGAGTCACGGCGCGTCGAGACGGCCGAGGATTTCACGCGGCAAATAGAACTCGCCGCTCCGGACGCCATTCTTTACAGCGCCTCCATGCCGCACTTCAGCGGGTTCGTCGCATCGGCGAAGGCGCAAAGCCTTTGCCCCGATACTCCGTTCATTTTCGTCTCCGGAACGCACAGCGAGGAAACCGCAGCCGAAACGCGCAAGCGCGCGACGACCGATTGCGTTTACACGACCACCCTCGCCGATCTTGCTTCCACGTTCGATCGCGCGATCAAGGAGGCCGAAGAACGCAAGAAAAGAAAGGCCCAGGAGTCCGCGATCACGCGCCTGTCGCGCATGTACGCCGATCAGACCCGAGAACTGGAACAGCTCCACGTTCAACGCGTCACGCTTCGCAATCTGAGCCGGTATCTCAGGGCCAGTGTGACGCAGGCCGAAGTCTACGCGACCCTTGAATGTTTCGGTCCTCAATTGTTCCAACGCGCGAACGGCAAGCTCTATCTCGTTCATCCTCCGGGAAAGCACCTGGAGGCGGTCGCCACCTGGGGTGACAAATCGCTCGCCGGGCAGACGTTCACGATCCGGGATTGCTGGGGATTGCGCCAGTCGCAGCCCCACCAGGTCCGGGATCCGCAGACCGAGCTGCTCTGCGGACACGTCACGGCGGAATCGAATTCGGCGCAGCCGTATCTGTGTGTTCCGCTCTTCGCGGAGGGCGAGACGCTCGGGCTGCTGCACTTGCGGCGCGCGGGTGAGGAATCGACTCCTTTGGCAATTGCCAGTTCGATGGAGTCCTACCTGAATCTGGCGGTGGCGCTGGCCGAAGAGACCAGTCTTGCGCTCGCCAATCTGAAAGCCCGCGACAGCCTGCATGAACAATCGATCCGGGATTCGCTCACCGGCTTGTACAACCGCCGTTTTCTGGAGGAATTCCTTTTACGCGAACTGGTGCGCGCAGACCGCAAGAAGCACCCCCTCTCCATCATCACGATGGACATCGATCACTTCAAGCGTATCAATGACACGCTGGGCCATGGCGCGGGCGATATAGTCCTGCGGCGCGTGGGTCTTCTGTTGCAGGGATTTGTGCGCCAGAGCGATATCGCGTGCCGCGTCGGCGGAGAAGAATTCTCGGTGCTCCTGCCGGAGGCATCCATGCAAATCGCGACTCAGCGCGCGGAGAATATACGCAGTGCGGTGCAGGAGCTGAAGCTGAAATACGAGGAACACACCCTCGCCGCCATCACCATTTCGCTGGGGGTCGCGGCTTTTCCGGACCATGGCACGACTCCGGCCGCGCTCCTGCACGCTGCGGACCAGGCTCTGTACGACGCCAAGTATCGGGGCCGCGACAGGGTGGAGTCGGCATGATCGGCGGTGATCCGCGCCTGCAGACGCAGGACGTGCCGACCCTCTCCCCTTAGACTTCCCCGAATCTCGGTTATAATCGCCGCTCCACACGCGCCTGTAGCTCGGCTGGGCGAGGGGGGGAGTTGCCGCGGACACACTCATCATGCGTCCGCGCCGCCGAGCACCAGACCACGGGTAGGTGGGGTTATCGCGAACGTTCTATGGACATTCGCGCCGCCACGGCTTGGTTGTGCCGAACCCGGATCCACAATTTGGAAATCAAACCGAACACCGAATCGCAAGAACAAGACCGGCTGAAAACCGGCCGAGTCAGCGGTTGTGGGCCCACCGCGGTTTCAAGCCGAGCACCGCTGCGCGCTGGTGCTCGCGCGGCGCGACGGGCCCCGCAGAACTCGCGGACGATCAACTGGAGAAATTTCATGACCGCAAGAGCGCTGGTTGTCCTAATCGCCCCCCTGCTGGTGGTGTCCGGCTGTGCCGCCACGATTCATGGCACGGTGCAGCTCGTTGACAGCCGTCAGCAGCCGATCCCGAACGAGAGCCCGAAGGGGGCAGTGGTCAACATGATCAATACGACCGCCCTTGTAGAGGCCGAATTTGAGTCACCCAAGGGCAGCATCAAGCCCGGCCTCTACAAGGTGGAGGCGAGCCGCATCGGCTACGAGACGCAGACCGAGACGGTCGAGATCGGCTCCTTCTTCGGAAAGAAGGTCGAGTTCAAGTTGCCGAAGATCCAGGAGACCAAGCGGAAGTCGATCAAAGGTTCCGCCACCGACGAGGACAAGATCATCAATCCCGGCGAGGTCAATATCCAGCCGCCCGCGATGTGAGCGGACGCATCCGCCGTGCCCCTTAGACCCGGCGCCATAACCGAGGGACTCTTCATGGCCACAACTCACCTGCGTTTTCTTCCCGTCCTGCTCGTCGCCCTGCTCGGCGGCTGCGGCCAGCGCCTCGACATCGAGGTCAAGGCGCGTATCGACGGCCAGCCCGCGGCACAGGCGAAGGTCACCATAGATCGCGAGGAGCTCGGCGTCACAGACGCCCAAGGCGTGTTCGCGCAACGGCTGCGCAAGAAGGCCGGCAGCGAAGTTGAAGTGACGGTGATCAAGGAAGCGCCCGGCTATCGCATCGATCCATGGAAAGCGACCTTCCTCGTGAAGCTGCCGAAGGGGGATCAGATCGACACGTACCGCGTCGAGGCCGATCTCAAGGCGGTGCGTTACGTCACCCTGCGGGTGAGCGAGAAGGGTACGCCGCTGCCCGAGGCGAAGGTGTCGGTCGGCGGGAAAGAGGAAGGCGTCACCGATGCCAAGGGCGAATTCGTGTACCTCTATCAGACGCAGCCGGCGAAGGGAGCCGAGGTCAACGTCGCCAAGACCGGTTACAGCCCCTACCGCGCGACGCGTCAGCTCGAGCCAGGCCAGGTCATCGAGGTCGCGCTCAACCGCCAGGCCGTGGTGGCAATCAAGGCGCTGACCGACGAGTACGGCCGCACGAGCGGGGTGCCGGGCTTGAGCGTGAGCATAGACGGCAAGACCGTCGGCAAGACCGACGCGCAGGGCGGCTACACGTATGACTACCAGGGCGAGCCAGGCAAGAAGACCGTGATCGCGCTCGCAGCGCCCGGCTATGTTCCCGCGGTGTGGAAAGCCACCGTCCGGCTTGAAGGTCAAGTCAACCTCCAGCGCTACTTCTACCCGACTACGCCCAAGCCGATCCGTATCGGTATCTACCGCGTAGTCGGCAACACGCCGGGCGTGGACCTGAAGGAGGTCGCAACCCAGGCCGAGCAGGCGCTGGCGACACAGCTATTCAAGTTCCCGGCGTTCCGCGAGGTGCCGGCGGAGAGGCTGCAGGCCGAGGTCAATCAGCGCAAGCTCAGTATCGAGCGCATCACGACCAAAGGCTGGCAGGACACTCCCCTGCGCGCGACCGTGGACATGATCGCGCTCGGGAGCGTTGCCAAGGACGATGGCGGCTACTTGGTCGAGGTCAAATTCCACACCGTGAACGGCAAAATCATTTTCTCGGAGATCGCGCGCGCCCGCAGCGCGGGCGGGATCAACGGTGCGGTGCGCGACATTGCAAACAACGTTATCGAGCGCTTCCCGCTCGAGGGCACGATAGTCGGCCAGGAGGATGATCGCTATCGCATCAACATCGGCAAGAACTGGCGTATCGGCCGCGGCACCGAGTTCACCCTGACCACGCCGACGTTCGGTGAGGGCGGCAAGGTGGCGGGATACCGCGACACCGGCAGAATCGAGGTCACGCGCGGCGAAGATACGAGCTCGCTTGCCGAGGTCGCAACACTCAAGCAGGGCGAGAAGGTGCAGATCGGCGATCGCGTGGTGCGACGCACCGGGCGCGAAGGCGACGAGGGCGATCGACGCACCTACTTCCTGCTCACCGCGAAGGGCGGCGTCGGCACGGACGTCAACCCCCTTGCGGGCACCAGCGTCTACTTGAACGGCGAGTGGGCCGGTGCGACGGGTACGAACGGTCAGGCGGAGGTCTCCCTGCGGCTCGGCCGCAACTATACGCTTACGCTGTACCGCCACGGCTACCAGCAGCTCACCGACAAGATCAAAGTCGACAAGAGCGGCGAAGCGCGTGAGTTCCTGCTCGCGGCCAACAATGTGCTGTTCAAGGTTGACTCCATGCCGTCGTCGGCGACTGTCTACATCGACGACGAGCAGGTCGGCAAGACACCGATCACCGGCGGCAAGCTGATCACGCTTGGCTTTCACAGCGTGCGCCTGACCTACGGCGAGGACTACCGCGACTTCTTCGAGGTCATGGAGTTCACCAAGAAGGAGGAAGACCGCACCGGTGAGCGCAGCATCGTTCTGCAAAAGGATTTCCTCAAGATGGGCGAGCGAGCGCGCCAGAAAGGCGACATCGAAGGCGCCATCAAGGCCTATGCCTCCACCGAGCGCAACCACCCGGACTACGCCGAGGCACACCGGCGCCTGGGCGACATCTACCTCGACGACCAGGAGGACTACGACCGCGCGATCGCCGAGTTCGAGGCCGTGTTGGCCCTTCCGGAGAACCAGCAGCTGATCTACAAGCAGTTCGCGGTCACCTTTACCAACCTCGGCCATGCGTATTGCGAGAAGGGCAACCGCCTTGTGGACAGCGATCGAGCCACCGCGCCCACGTACTTCGCCAAGGCGATCAAGGTGCTGCAGACCGCCAAGCAGAACACGCGTTTCTTCCCGAGCGCGGAGTACGACGAGGCCGTGCACGACACCTACTACTACACGGCTCTGTCGTACCACAAGCTGTATCTGATCACGAAGCAACCGGCGGTGATGAACAGCGCGAGCCTCGCGTGGCGAGAGTATTTCGACTTCTTCCCGAAAAAGCTAGAGGGCATTCCGGCTTTTGTGCAGGCTCGCGAGGGGGCGAGACGGTACCGCGATCAGATCCAGGAACAGTAATCGCGCCGCCCCGAACGCGATGCACCTCCGGCGCCCTGTGATGACCCTGCTCGTCGCGGTCGCGCTGCCCGTCGGCGCCGGGGAAGAACCGGTGGCCTCGAGCCCGGGAGAGCCGGCCGGGATCGAACCTGAGTTCGTGCGGCCGCTCGTTCCCGTCGCCCGCGGGCGCAACGACTCGAACCCGGTGTGGTCGCCCACCGGCGACATGGTCGCGTTCGAGCGCTCGCGCGGCGACAATAAGGAAATCGCGATCGTGCGCGCGAACGGCGACACCGTGCAGATCATTCACCAGCAGGCTTCGGTCGGGCCGGGCCAGAGCCCGTTCTTTTTCCCGGAGGTCGCGGAGCAGACGAGCTATAACTCCGGCATCAGCTGGTCGCCGAACGGCAACAGGTTCGTGTTCATGAGCAATGGCGGCGAGGGTAACTACGACCTGTACCTGCGCGAGCCCGACGGCCGCATTACACGCATCACGACTCACAGAGAGAAGGACGGGCACGCGCACTGGTCGCCGGCACGCGACCAGATCGCGTTTATCTCCGGCCGCAGTGGAAAGGGCGATGTGTATCTGCTCGATCTCGCCACGAAGGCCACCACTCGACTGACGCACGGCGAGTGGCCCTATCTCTATCCGCAGTGGTCGCCGGATGGCAAGCGCCTCGCGGTCATCCAAGGCATCAACGAGAACCACGACGTTTACATCCTCGAGCCGGGGCGTAGCCCGCCGGTGCCGCCGATGCCGCTCAGCACCTGGCGTTACGACGATCTGCGGCCGGTGTGGTCGCCCGACGGCAAGCGCGTCGCGTTCTACACCAATTACAACCCCGCCGACGATCCCAAGACCTGGGCCATCGTAGTCGTCGCCGCAGACGGTTCCGATCCGACCGAAGGCGCGGGGCTGGCGGCGCGGGTGGTGGCGACCGACGTGGTCCCGGACGTCGAGCGCGGGCCGGCGTGGATGCCGGACAACCGCCGGATCGTGTACGTGCGCAACGAAAAACAGGCGTACAACCCGATCTACATCGCCGATGTCCACAGCCGCACGAGCACGCTGTTACGCACGGGGACCAAGATGAACCACGACGTCACTTGCTCGCCTAGCGGCGTGATCGCGTTTCGCGCCCAGGTCGACCAGTGGGACCAGGTGTACCTCGCGAAGCTCAAGGACTGACGCCGTGACGCGCCGCGCACCCTGCCATCGCCCGTCGTTCGCCCCGTTGTTTGCGGTGGCGCTCGCGGTGGCCCTAGTCGCGAGCGCGCCCGCATACGGCGCCGACGACCCGGTAGGTGCGGCGATGAAGCTCTACGAGAAGCGCCGCTACGAGCAGGCTGCGCGGCTGCTCGAAGACGCGCTCGCTCGACCCGACGCCGAGCGCCGGGCGCAGGCGCAACTCGTGCTCGGCATGATTTACCTGCGCAACGCCGACCTGCACGAGGCGCTCGCCCGCACCGCGGCTACGGCCGAACTGGATTATCTCGACAAGCTGCTCATGACGCGCACCGAGGACCGCGGAAACGCGGCCGAAGCGCGGCGCCACTTCGAGCAGGTCCGCGCCGACCCGGGTATCGAGAAGCGTTTCCAGGCGATCGCCGGCGTCGGCCTCGGGAGCGTCTTGTGGGCGCAGCGCGACGCAAAAGGGGCGCGCGGCGTGTGGGCCGCTACGGGCGGAGCGGCGGAGATCGCGCTGGCGCGCGCCGCCGCCCAAGGCTACGCCCAGCTCGTGGATGTGAAATCGCTGCGGCGCGTGGCCGATGACGCGAGCCTCGCACCCGAGTTGTCGCCGCGCACGCGACGCTATCTCATCGAGATCTACACGGCGGCCGGCGCGCCGGAGAAGGCCCTCGCCGTGGCGCGCGCAGCCGACCTGGGAATGGCTTCCTTTGTCGAGACGTTCAAGGCCGTCAAGGGTACGGCCAAAAGCATCAACCTCTACGATCTCGCGCTGCTCACGGATCTGACGCGGCTTTACCGCGAGCTCGCGCGGCGTCAGCTCGACCAGGCCGCCGCCGACGCGCGCATGAAACCGAGCGCGGAATACTATCTCGCCGAGGTATTGAGCGGCCTGGGCGCGAGCGACGAGGCCGCGACGTACCTGCAGGCCTTCCTCGCCCGACCGCAGACGCCGCTCCAGTACCGCGAGCGCGCCCGGGCGCGCCAGGCGCTGATTGCGCACCGCCAAGGCCGACGCGCCGAGGCGGAGAGCACCTGGACCGCGATGGCGGAGCAGGGCAGCGACCCGGAGGTATTGGCCGACATCGTGCTCGGCTGCGCCGACGCTCAGACCCAGTGCGGCAAGGTGCTCGCGCGCGTCGGCAAGGTGACCGAGGCGGGCGACGGAAGACGCTACCAGCGGCTCAACTTTGCGCTCGGCAGCTACTACCTTCGGAAGAAGGACTACGCGCGCGCCATCTCCTACATGGAGGCCGGGCGCGACAAGAGCAACAAGAACAAGATAGAAGCCAACGACCCGGAAATGCTCGCCGGCCTGGCCGAGGCTTACTATCGGACCAAGAAATTCTCCGAGGGTCTCGAGATCTTTTTCGAGATGAGCAAGGAGTATCCCGTGGTGCGCCAGATTCAGGAGGCGATGCAGGGCGTCTACTCCATGGAGCAGCGCAGCGCCGGCGACGTGAAGATACTTTGAGAAGTCGCAGGATGAATCGCAACTGTAGGAGTCAACAAGCGAGGAACTTATGAAACGCATCCTTGGTATTACCGTACTGGGCTTGGGCGTCGCCATGGCATCGTGCTTTTCCGCGCATGCCGCGCCGAAGGGCGACGGGCGCCCCGACGGCGGCGCACTCAACTACAGCGAGTACGGCCGGCCTGCGACGCTCGACCCGATCACCAGCAACGAGACGATTTCGCTGCGCATCACCGAGCTCGTGTTCAACGGCCTGGTCGGCATCGACGAGAAGCAGGAAATCGTGCCCGAGCTGGCCGAGCGCTGGGAGGCGTCGAAGGACGGCCGCGTCTACACGTTCTTCCTGCGCAAGGACGTGAAGTGGCACCCGCGCGAGGGCGACGCGCCGCAGCCCTTCACGGCCGACGACGTGGTGTTCACCTACAACATCATGATGCACCCCAAGACCATCACGCCGCTCAAGGTGCGCTACGAGTTCATCGAGAAGGTCGAGAAGACCGGCGACTATACGGTGGTGATCACCCTCAAGCGCCCGATACTGAACGCTCTGGCGAAATTCAGCTTCAAGATCATCCCCAGGCACGGGCCGGCGAACCCGCAGTACCTGAC
>VBDE01000004.1 GCA_005883665.1 Betaproteobacteria bacterium | reverse complement strand
TCCGCGCGTAGGCTCCCATCGCGAGATTCTCCTCGACGCTCAACTGCGCGAACACCCCGCGTCCCTCGGGCACCATGACGAGCCCCGCGCGCGCTCGCGCGAACGCGGGTATGCCGGCGAGGTCGCGTCCGCCGAACCGGATCGCTCCCGGAGCAGTCGGGACAAGCCCCGAGATCGCACGCAGCGTCGCGGATTTGCCCGCGCCGTTCGCGCCGATCAGGCAGACAAGCTCGCCGTCGGCGATTTCAAGATCGATCCCCTTCACCGCGCGGATTCCGCCGTAGCGGACTTCCAGGCGGCGAATTTCGAGAAGCTTCATGCAGGCGGCGCCGTCACGGCGCCGAGATAGGCCTCGATCACCTTCGGATCGCGCTGCACTTCGGCCGGCACGCCCTCCGCAATGCGCTTGCCGTAATCGAGAACCAGCACCCGGTCGCATACGTTCATGACCACGCGCATGTCGTGCTCGATGAGGAGCAGCGTCGTGCCGTCCCCGCGAATGCGCTCGAGCAGCGCTCGGAGCCCTTTGGTCTCGGGAGCATTCATTCCCGCCGCGGGCTCGTCCAGGGCGAGCAAGACGGGGTCGGTTGCAAGCGCGCGCGCGATCTCCAGGCGCCGCTGATCGCCGTACGGAAGGTTTCCCGCCGGATCGTTCGCCCGGGCTCGGATCCCGACGTAGTCGAGCAGCTCCGCAGCGCGCCGTTCGATTCCGGCTTCTTCGGCGCGCGTCGCCGGATCGCGCAGCACTGCGCCGAGAACGCCCGCGCGCGTGCGGACATGGCGGCCGATCATGACGTTTTCGAGCGCGGACAGGTTGGCGAAGAGCCGGATGTTCTGGAAAGTGCGGCCGATACCCCGCGCCGCGATCCTGTCGGGCTTGAGCGCGGTGAGCTCTCTTCCGTCGAGGAGAAAGCGGCCGCGGTCAGCCGGGTAGAGCCCGGTAAGAAGGTTGAACAGCGTGGTTTTCCCGGCGCCGTTCGGACCGATCAGCCCGAAGATCTGGCCGCGCGAAATCGAAAAGCTGACGTCAATGAGCGCCTCGACGCCCCCGAAGCGCTTGCTTACGTGTTCAGCCTCGAGCAGCACGCTCACGGTTTGCGCTCCGCGAGTTCGCGCTTGCGCACTGCGGACGGCCACAAGCCGCCCGGCCGCAGCGTCATGACGAGCACGAGGGCGAATCCGAAAATCAGCATGCGGATCACCTCCGGCTCGATGATCATCCGGCCGAAGAGCTGTTTTTGCGCGGGCTCGACCGTGAACCGCAGGATCTCCGGAACGAAGGAGAGCAGAACCGCGCCGAGGATCACGCCCCAGATGTTCCCCATGCCGCCGAGCACGACCATGGAAACCACCATGATGGATTCGACCAGGACGAAGCTCTCCGGGGAAACGAATCCCTGTATCGCGGAGAACATGCCGCCCGCGACGCCGCCGAAGGTGGCGCCCATGGCGAAAGCGAGCAGCTTCACGCGCGTGGTGTCGATGCCCATCGCGCGCGCCGCGATCTCGTCTTCGCGGATCGCCTCCCAGGCGCGGCCGATGCGCGAGTTCTGGAGCCGCACGTTGATGAAGATCACCGCGAGCAGCACCGCGAGCAGCAGGTAGTAGTACTTGATCGGCCCGCTGAAGGTCAGGCCGAGAAAGCTGTCGGACTTGGAAAAATCGATACCGCCCAGCCGGAACGGATCGATTCGCGCGATCCCCTGCGGGCCGTTGGTGATGTTGACGGGCTGGGACAGGTTATTCAGGAAAATCCGCACGATCTCGCCGAAGCCGAGCGTGACGATGGCGAGGTAGTCGCCGCGCAGTTTGAGCGTTGGGGCTCCGATCAGCACTCCGAAGAGCGCCGCCACCGCGGCCCCGAGCGGCAGGATCGCCCAGAACGGCCAGTGTATGCCGAAGTGCGGCGAGGCGAGCAGGGCATAGACGTAGGCGCCCACCGCGTAGAAGGCGACGTAACCGAGATCGAGCAGCCCGGCGAAGCCGACCACGATGTTCAGGCCGAGCGACAGGAACACGAACAGGATCGCGAGATTCGTGATCCGCACCCAGGCCGTGCCGACGGCCGCGAGAGCAAACGGCAGCGCGAGCAGCGCGAGCGCGACGATCGCCGCGCCGGCCCACGGCGCGGCGGCGTGCCGTTTCAAGCGAGCGAGCGATTCGATCACGCCCTGTCCCCGACCCGCTCGCCGAGCAGCCCCGAAGGCCGCAACACCAGCACCGCGATCAGCACGATAAACGCGAACACGTCCTGATAATTCGAACCGAACATATTTCCGGTCAGGTCGCCTATGTAACCGGCGCCCAGGGCTTCCACCACGCCGAGCAGCACCCCGCCGAGCATCGCTCCGGGTATGTTGCCGATACCGCCCAGCACCGCCGCGCAGAACGCTTTCAGACCCAGCTGCGATCCCATGGCGTAGTGCGCGATGCCGTAGTAGCTCGCCACCATGACTCCGGCCACCGCGGCGAGCGCCGCGCCGATGACGAAAGTCAGGGCAATGATGCGGTTGGTGTCGATGCCCATCGCGCGCGCCGCGATCTCGTCTTCGCGGATCGCCTCCCAGGCGCGGCCGATGCGCGAGTTCTGGAGCCGCACGTTGATGAAGATCACCGCGAGCAGCACCGCGAGCAGCAGGTAGTAGTACTTGATCGGCCCGCTGAAGGTCAGGCCGAGAAAGCTGTCGGACTTGGAAAAATCGATACCGCCCAGCCGGAACGGATCGATTCGCGCGATCCCCTGCGGGCCGTTGGTGATGTTGACGGGCTGGGACAGGTTATTCAGGAAAATCCGCACGATCTCGCCGAAGCCGAGCGTGACGATGGCGAGGTAGTCGCCGCGCAGTTTGAGCGTTGGGGCTCCGATCAGCACTCCGAAGAGCGCCGCCACCGCGGCCCCGAGCGGCAGGATCGCCCAGAACGGCCAGTGTATGCCGAAGTGCGGCGAGGCGAGCAGGGCATAGACGTAGGCGCCCACCGCGTAGAAGGCGACGTAACCGAGATCGAGCAGCCCGGCGAAGCCGACCACGATGTTCAGGCCGAGCGACAGGAACACGAACAGGATCGCGAGATTCGTGATCCGCACCCAGGTCGTGCCGACGGCCGCGAGAGCAAACGGCAGCGCGAGCAGCGCGAGCGCGACGATCGCCGCGCCGGCCCACGGCGCGGCGGCGTGCCGTTTCAAGCGAGCGAGCGATTCGATCACGCCCTGTCCCCGACCCGCTCGCCGAGCAGCCCCGAAGGCCGCAACACCAGCACCGCGATCAGCACGATAAACGCGAACACGTCCTGATAATTCGAACCGAACATATTTCCGGTCAGGTCGCCTATGTAACCGGCGCCCAGGGCTTCCACCACGCCGAGCAGCACCCCGCCGAGCATCGCTCCGGGTATGTTGCCGATACCGCCCAGCACCGCCGCGCAGAACGCTTTCAGACCCAGCTGCGATCCCATGGCGTAGTGCGCGATGCCGTAGTAGCTCGCCACCATGACTCCGGCCACCGCGGCGAGCGCCGCGCCGATGACGAAAGTCAGGGCAATGATGCGGTTTGCGTCGATGCCCATGAGCCCCGCAACCTGCGGGTTGTGCGCGGTCGCGCGCATCGCGGTGCCGAGCCGCGTGCGATACACGAGAGCCGCGAGTCCCGCCATCATCGCAAGCGAGATCGACAGAATGGCGATCTGCACGCTGGTGATGGTGGCCCCGGCAAAGTGGTACGACTCCACCTTGATGATCTGCGGAAAGGCGAGCGGGTTGCGGCTCCAGATCAGCATCGCCAGGTGCTGCAAGATGATCGACACGCCGATCGCGGTGATCAGGGGCGCAAGCCGCGGCGCGCCCCGCAGGGGTCGGTACGCCGCCCGCTCCATCGCGTAGCCGATCAGCATGCACACCGGGATCGCGCACCCGGCCGCAACGAGGACGATGGCGAGCGGCGGAAGCCCCGAGGGCGCGAGCGCGCCGATGACCGAGAACGCCACCATCGCGCCGACCATCACGACCTCGCCGTGGGCGAAGTTTATGAGCTGGATGATGCCGTAGACCATGGTATAGCCGAGCGCGACCATGGCATAGACGGCCCCGAGCGTCAGGCCGTTGATCACTTGCTGGATGAAAACGTCCATTCCCGGCGAGGACCCATCAATAAAAACGGCACCCGCAGGTGCCGTCTTTGGAAATTCCCTTCAAGAGCGCTTACTTCTTGGCGACATCTGCCGCGGGCGCCATGGATTGCGCCACGAAATCTTCGTACTTGATGGTCTTGCCGCTCTTGATGATGGCGATCGGCAGGAGCTTGCCGCCCTTCATGGTGAAGATGGTCATTTCGGCGTCCTTGCGGTCGCCTTTTTCATCGAAAGAAATCCTTCCCGTCGCGCCTGCGAAATCGATTTTCTGCAGAACGGGCAGATATTTCGCCGGGTCGGCCGAGTTGGCTTTCTTCATCGCCTCGATCAGCAGGTTTGCGGCGTCGTACGTGAAGGGTGCGTAGAGGATCGGGTCGATATTGAAGCGCTTCTTGTAAGCGTCAAGGAATTTTTTCGAGGCCGCCTGCGGCGGGATTCCCGCCTGCGAGCACAACAGGCCGTCGGCGCCACTTCCGGCGAACTCACCCATTTTGTCGGTGCAGGCACCGTCACCGAAGGAGAACACCGCCTTGACACCGAGCTCCCTACCCTGCTTGAGCAGGGGACCGGCGGTGGAATCCATTCCGCCGTAGAACACCGCATCCGGGCCACGGCCCTTCAGCTTCGTGAGGACCGCCTTCCAGTCCACCGTCTTGTTTGTGCCCTGCTCTCGCGCTAGCACTTTCACTCCGGCGGACTTGAGCGTCTTTTCGACTTCGTTTGCCAGACCCTTGCCATAGGCCGTCGCATCGTCAATGATCGCCACAACCTTTGGTTTGGCGTTGGCGATCAAATAATTCGCGACCGCCGGCCCCTGCTGGTCGTCGCGACCGACCACGCGGAAAACACCCTTGAGGCCCCGCTCCGTAAGTTCAGGATTCGTTGCGGAGCCGGTTATCATCGGGATATTCGCGCCGCTGTAGATGTTGGACGCCGGAATCGATGTGCCCGAATTGAGGTGACCGACGACGCCGGCGACTTTCGCGTCCACCAGCTTTTGCGCCACGGTATTGCCAACCTTGGCGTCTTCCTGATCGTCCTCGGCCAGCAATTCGAACACGGCTTCCTTGCCGCCGATCCTGATTTTCTCCGCCTTGGCTTCCTCCACCGCGAGCCGCGCCCCGTTCTCGTT
>VBDE01000003.1 GCA_005883665.1 Betaproteobacteria bacterium | reverse complement strand
ATGATCATGAATCGCATCGTGTTCTCCGTTGGGTTGGGAGCGGGGTCTCCGGACGGTTTTCGATCGGATGAAAACCTCGCTCTGACTGTACGACGAACGAGACTTCGCGAAATCGACAGGTTGAACGAACTTTTGCTAGTCGTCGATCGCCTGGTAGGCGGTGGTCCAGAAATCGCGATTGACCGCGGGGGCGACCGGCGAATCCCAGACGCGCTGGGTCATGAGGATGCCGGTCATGTCCTCCCTGGGGTCGGCGTACCAGGACGTGCCGTAGCCGCCGTCCCAGCCGTAGGTTCCGACGGATCGCGCCAGGTCGTCGCGCCGAGTGACGACCGCCATGCCGAAGCCCCAGCCGCGATTGTCCCAGAAACCGGGAAAGAAATCGGACGCCGCTTTTTGTTCCGCGCTCATGTTGTCGGCCGTCATCAGCTCGACCGACGGCCGCGAGAGGATGCGCTCGCGTCCGTGCCGGCCTTTCGCGAGCATCATCCTGCCGAACGCGAGGAAGTCATCGACCGTCGAGACGAGCCCGCCTGCGCCCGACTCGAAGGCGGGAGGCCGCGCGAAGCGGCCGCCGCGCGCCTCGTCGAAGAGCACGGTCTTGCCGGTCGCGAAATCGGTCTGGTAGGCGGTCGCGAGGCGGTCGAGCTTCGCCTCGGGGACGCTGAACGCGGTGTCCTTCATGCCGAGTGGCGCGAAGATGCGCTCGCGCAGGAAGGTCTCCAGCGTTTCGCCTGTCGCGCGCGAAATCAGGATGCCCAGGATGTCGGAGCCGCTGTTGTACATCCATTTCTCGCCCGGCTGGTGCGCGAGCGGCAGGCTGCCCCATCGCTTCATCAATTCGTCGGGCGCATGCGAAGGCAGGTTCGCCGAGGGCGAGACGCCCGCATCGGACATCGCCTTCTGGATCGGATGCTTCTCGGGAAAAACCATCACCGCGCCGATGCCGAGGCGGAAGGTGAGAAGGTCGCGCAGCGTGATCGCGCGCTTCGCCGGCACTGTATCGTCGAGTGGGCTGTCGATGCGCCTGAGAACCTTGCGATTCGCGAGCTCGGGCAGCAGCGGGTCGACCGGATCATCGAGGCGCAGCTTCGCTTCCTCGACCAGGATCATCGCAGCCGCCGCCGTGATCGGCTTGGTGATCGAGGCGATGCGGAAAATCGTGTCGCGCCGCATCGGATCCCTGCCGCCGAAGGCCTTTACGCCGATCGCATCGACGTGCGTTTCGCCGCGACGGCTGACGAGCGTGACGAGGCCCGGCATCCGGCCGCTCTCGACGTGGCGGAGCATGGCCTCGCGTATGCGGGCGAGGCGCGCCTTGGACAATCCGCCCTTGCCTGAGGGCGGTCTCGCCCCGGCCTGTGGCGACTGCGCGATCACGACGGCGGGCAAGGCCAAGGCCGCCGATGCCGCCGCGGTTTTCAGGAACATCCTGCGGTCCGTGCTCACGACGACACCTCCTTTGCAAGGTACTCTTCGAGGCGTGCCAGGGTCTGGTGCATCCCCTCTACAGCCCCGTAGTTCTTGACCACGTAGTCGCGCGCCTTTGCGGACGGGAACACCGAGCGCATATCGAGGCGCGTCTTGCCGCCCTCCTCCGCGAAAGTCACGGTCACGTGGAAATTCACGGGCTCGAGTTCGCGGTCTTCCTTCTCCCCGGTTCCGCCGTGCTTGTACACCAGCCGCTCGGGTTTCACGACCTCGATGAAGGTGATCTTGTTCTGGTAGTCGCGCCCGTCGGGCCCGTGCATCACGAACCGCCATACTCCGCCCGGTTTCACTTCCATCTTGTGGGTCGTGGTGGTGAAGCCCTTCGGGCCCCACCATTCCCCGATGTGCTCCGGCTCGGTCCACGCCTTCCACACGAGCTCGCGCGGCGCGTCGAAGACGCGCGTCCCGCGGATCTCGCGGTCGCCGACCAGCGCGGCGCTCTTACTTTCTGCGGCCATGCTTCGTCTCCTCGGCGGCCAAGTCGGCGAGGCGCGCTAGGGTTTCGCTCCAGCCCTGGTTCTGGCCGCGGCCGGCCTCGCCCGGCGGCGTAGTCTGCCGCACGGTCAGCTTCGTCTTGCCGCCCTCGTCGGCGAACGTCACAGTCGTCAGCAGCTCGTGGCCGGGGAGCTCGTCCAGGATCGCGGTGAAGACGATGCGCTCGTTCCGGACGATCTCGCGGTAAACGCCGTGGAACGGATTGTCCAGGCCGTCGGGCCCGCGCATCACGAAGCGGTACGTGCCGCCTGGGCGGAAGTCCATCTCGCAGCCGGGCAACGTGAAGCCTTTCGGGCCCCACCATTTGCCGATGTGCTCCCGCTCTGTCCACAGCTTCCACATGAGCTCGCGCGGCGCGTCGAAGACGCGCGCGAGGATCATCTCCCCCGCGTGCCTGCCTTCGACGAAATTCTTGAGCGAAGTGCCTACGATTTCGGTCCAGCCCGCCGCGAAATTCGTCTTTGCGAACGCAGGCAGCTTCGGGAAAGTCTCGAGGCCTTCGTGCGTCAGCCTGAGTCTCGCCTTGCTCCCTTCGGCGAAGAGCTCGAAGGTCACCAGCGAGTCGCCTGCGTACCCTTCGTACCGCCAAGTGTAGGCGAGTCTCTTGTTGGGAATCGCCTCCGTGATCCTGCAGCGGTGGAGATACTTGGCGCTTTCGTCTCCGCCGTAGAACTGGAATTCGAAGCCGACTTCCGGCGCGAACTCCGGGATGTCGAAGGACCATTGCTTGATGTCCTCCTTGTCGGTGAGCGCCTTCCAGACCAGGGAAACCGGGGCGTCGAACGTGCGCTCCACGACGAGCGGCTCGGCTTTCGTCACGACGTTAAGTTTTGCGGGCATCTCGTTTCTCCTTGCGTTGAATTTCCTGCGACTTGTTCTTGCGCTGCAGTTCCTTGAGGTAGCCCTCCAGCCTGTCGAAGCTCTCCTCCCAGTGGCGCCGGTAGTACTCGACCCATTGGGCGATGTCCTTCAGCGGAGTCGCCTTGAGCCGGCAGGGCCGCCACTGCGCCTCGCGGCCGCGCTCGATCAGGCCCGCGCGCTCCAGCACCTTGAGATGTTTCGAAACGGCGGGGAGGCTGATATCGAAGGGCTCGGCCAGGTCGGTCACCGATGTCTCGCTGGAGGCGAGGCGCGCGAGGATCGCGCGGCGTGTGGGATCGGCGAGGGCGGCAAAGGTGGCGCTGAGGCGATCGGGCGACATGTTCAATGGAATCGTTAATTGAGCCGTTCGTGTATTTAACCTAAAGGTTAAATAAGACGCCACCGTTTGTCAAGGGGGTCGACGATTTCAGTTCTTCAGCCGGTAACCGGTCCTGAAGATCCACGCCACGACCGCGAGCGACACCACCAGGAACACGCCGGTCATGGCGAGGCTCACGCCCACGCTCACGTCGGCGAGGCCGTAGAAGCTCCAGCGGAATCCGCTCACCAGGTAGACCACGGGGTTGAAGAGCGAGACCGTCCGCCAGAAGGGCGGCAGCATGTCGATCGAGTAGAAACTGCCGCCGAGAAAGGTTAGCGGCGTGATGATGAGGAGCGGTATGGCCTGGAGCTTCTCGAAACCGTCCGCCCAGATGCCGATGATGAAGCCGATGAGGCTGAAGGTGACCGAGGTCAGCACGAGGAAGAGGATCATCCAGAAGGGATGCTCGATCTTGAGCGGCACCAGCAGCGCCGCCGTTGCCAGGATGACGAGGCCGAGGACGACCGACTTGGTCGCGGCCGCCCCCACATAGCTCACCACGATCTCGAAATAGGACACCGGCGCCGACAGGAGCTCGTAGATGGTCCCGACGAATTTGGGAAAGTAGATGCCGAAGGACGCATTGGAGATGCTCTGAGTCAGGAGCGAGAGCATGATCAGCCCCGGCACGATGAAGGCGCCGTAGCTGACGCCCTCCACCTCGGGGATGCGCCCGCCGATCGCCGCGCCGAAGACGACGAAGTACAAGGCCGTCGAGATCACCGGCGAAACGATGCTCTGCATCAAAGTGCGCCGGGTGCGCGACATCTCGAATTTGTAGATCGCGCGTATCGCGTAGACGTTCATGGCGCTCATTTTCTGTCGCTCACCAAGGTGACGAAGATGTCTTCGAGCGAGCTTTGCGTCGTCTGGAGATCCTTGAAGCGGATTCCGGCTGCGGCCAAGTCCTGCAGGAGCGCCGTGACGCCGGCCCGATCGACCTGCTCATCGTAGGTATAGATCAACTCGGTTCCGCTGCTCTTGAGCTCGAGGCTGTAGGAGTGCGCCCCAAGGTCTTCTCCAGGTGCAGCGTCAACTGCTTTTTGCCGAGCTTGCGCATCAGCTCCGCTTTTTCCTCCACCAGGATGATCTCGCCCTTGCTGATCACACCGATCCGGTCCGCCATCTCCTCGGCCTCGTCGATGTAATGGGTGGTGAGGATGATGGTCACCCCGGCCGCCTGGAGCGAGCGCACCAGCTTCCACATGTCCTGCCTCAGCTCGACATCGACGCCCGCAGTCGGCTCGTCGAGAAAGAGGATCCGTGGCTCGTGCGACAGCGCCTTGGCGATCAGCAGGCGGCGCTTCATACCGCCCGAAAGGGTCATGACCTTGCTGTCTTTCCTTGTCCACAAGGACAGATCCCGGAGCACCTTTTCGACGTGCGCGGGGTCAGCCGCCTTGCCGAAGAGGCCACGGCTGAAGGATAAGCGCGCGGCGCGGTAGTCCCCGATGATGTCGTGACCACCGACCCGGATCGTCCCTTCGCTCGGATTGACGATCCCGCAGATGATGCCGATCAGCGTCGTCTTCCCCGCGCCGTTCGGGCCGAGCAGCGCCAAGATCTCTCCGCGGCGGATGTCTAGGTTGATGTTCTTGAGAGCCCGCAGGCCGGATGCGTAGGTCTTGGAGAGGTTCGTGACGGAGATGACGGTCTGCATGGAAAGGCGAATCGCTGATGGGTTGGAGTTTCGTATCGAAGACGGTTCCCTGTCCAAGGGAGCCGGCCCTGGCCGGCTCCCTCAGCGCCGGCGCCTGGATTGCTTGCCGAACCCGCCTCGGTTCTTGCCGTGTGGACCGCCGCCGGGCCTTGGATTGCCGGTGTTGCTCGAGGCGTTCCGCCGGCCCTGCTCCGGAGCGTCCTGTCGATTTCCCGAAGCGAGCTTGATTTCAAGCTCATTGAGCTCGTCCCATTGGGCTTCGGTTCGCTGCCCCTCCGGTATCGCGAGCAGTTCTTGCAGGCGCTGACGGGGGGAAACGGGCTGCTGCGGGGCATCCATGGCGGCATTATCGCCGATGTTCCCGAGCCCCGCGCAGCCAGCGCTCCGGGAGGTCGTTCCCGAGGTCGTCGACCGCGTGGAACGCCTAGTCCGTGATCGCCTGGTAGACGAGTTGCTTCACGAGCTTGCGGAAATACGCGCGCTGCGGGCTCGCCGCCTGCGTCATCAGCACTGCGGTCACCTGCTCCTTCGGGTCCACCCAGAAGTAAGTGCCGGCGTAGCCCGCCCACATGAACTCGCCGGCCGCGCCGGGCACGCCCGCGACGCCGTCGCTCGTGCGCACCGCGAAGCCGAGGCCGAAGCTGTACCCCTTGGTGCCGAGCAGCAGCTCACCCGGCTGCACCGGCTGCTGGATGAAGTTGCCCAGATGATCCGAGGTCATCAGCTTCACGGTGGTGCGGCTCAGCACCCGCGCGCCGACCAGCGTGCCGCCGTTCATCAGCATCTGGCAGAAGCGCAGGTAGTCCGCCGCGGTGGACACGGCGCCCGCACCGCCGGAGTCGTTCTTCGGTGGCGCGGACACGTCGATCAGCAGGAATGCGCGGCCGGCAAAGCGGTCCTTCTCCAGCGACTCCGCCAGGCGCGGCATCTTGCCCGCCGGCACCCAGAAGCCCGAGTCCTTCATCCTGAGCGGCTTGAAGAGGCGCTCTTCGAGGAAATCCGCAAGGCGCTTGCCCGAGGCGCGCTCCACCACGCGGCCCAGCATGTCCACGGACAGGCTGTAGTTCCAAGTCGTGCTGGGGTGGAACGCGAGCGGCACCGTCGCCATCTTCTCGATCTGCTCGGCAGGCGCGAGGTTGCGCGCTTCGTAGTCCATGTCCTTGCGGTACACGCCGATACGCTCCAGGCCCTCCTTGACCGGCGCGTTCTGCGTGATTTCGCCGTACGCGAGGCCCGAGGTGTGGCGCAGCAGGTCCTGCACCGTCATCTGCCGCTCCTGCGGCACGAGCGTGTAGGTCGTGTTGCCCGCGGCGTCCTTGCTCGGCACGCTCACCTGCAGCTTGTCGAAGCCCGGCAGGTACTTGCTCACCGGATCGGTTAGCTGGACGACGCCGTCCTCGACCAGCATCATCGCCGCCACCGACACCAAGGGCTTGGTCATCGAATAGATGCGGAAGATCGCCTCCGGGGTCATCTTCGCGGAGGCCGTCTGCATGCCGACCGCGTCCTGGTAAACGAGCTTGCCCTTCCTCGCCACCATGACCACCGCGCCGCGGAAGCTCCCGTCCGCGGATTCCTTTTTCAGCGCCTCGCCGATCTTCGCCAGGCGCTGCGCCGACATCCCCACCTGCTCAGGCTTCGCCACCGGCAGCGGCTGCGCGCCGACGACCCAGGCGCAAAGGACGAGCGCGAAACCGGCGGACACCGCGCCCGCGCGATTGAATAGCGTCATGGAAACCTCCCTGGAGAACCGTTTATCGGGCAACCATTAAGCCAAAAATGCGCCGCAATATGCAAGCGCCGGCGAGCAAACCGCTTTGACCGCGGAACCGCCCGCCGTTAAGCTCGGCTTTCAATGTCTTCGAGCGCTGTCATTCTCTTCGCCCACGGCGCGCGCGAGCCCGAATGGGCGTATCCGCTCGAGGGCATCCGCGACCGGCTGCGCGCGGCCGGGGTGCAGGTCGAGCTCGCCTTCCTCGAATTCATGTCGCCCTCCCTTGACGAGGCAGCCGCGCGCCTCGCCGGCAAGGGAACCGAGACCGTGGTCATCGTGCCGCTTTTCCTCGCGCAAGGCGCGCACCTTAAACGCGAGCTGCCGGCGATGGTGGAAAGGATCGGCAAGCGCCACGCGAAGACCGCGTTCCGAGTGGCGCCTGCGCTCGGCGATTCACCCGAGATCCTCGCGGCGATCACGGAGTGGGTTCAGCGCTCGGCGCGCTGACGAAAAAAAAAGTGAAGCTGGCCGATAAGCCGGGTTCTGTCTTGGACAGTCATTCCTCTAGGCCCCGGGTTGCCCCGAGGCTCGAGCCATCTACCCGCGGACTCGGCGAGCCACGTCGTCGTCCGCCTATTTGATGTTGCTCCAGGTGGAGGTTGCCTCGTTTCACCCGCAACGCGTAGTCTTATCAACCACTCGTCACGACTCGTCTCTGTGGCCCTATTCGTCGCCTTGCGGCGCCTGGGCGTTACCCAGCACCCTGCTCTGTGGAGCCCGGACTTTCCTCTGGCAGGTAGAACATTTGCCAGCGACTGTCTGGCCAGCTTCGGCGGCGATTTTACCGCATCGCGACACGGGCGGCTTGACTTCGGGAGTGCCGCGAGGTAAGAACCATCGGCGAGTCGTGTTTCGGAGAGGAGAACGAGCATGAGACGCAGAATGTACTTCCTGTTACCTGATCTGGGCAGCGCCATCCAGACGGCCAACGATCTGCTGCTCGCGCGGGTCGAAGATGGGCACATGCATTTCCTCGCCAGACGAGGAATGTCCCTGGGCGAGCTGCATGAGGCGAACGCCCTTCAGAAGTCGGACGCCGTGCACGGCGCCGAGCTCGGGTTCGTGATCGGCGGCCTGGGGGGGTTCCTGATCGGCATCTACATCTATCTGACTCCGCCCGAAGGAGTCACACTGCAGCTTGTCACGGTGCTGATCGGCACCGTCATCGGCGCGATCTTCGGCGCCTGGGCTGCGAGCCTCGTCGCGATGTCGGTGCCGAACACGCGGCTGAAGCCTTTCCAGAAGGACATCGACGCAGGCAAGATCTTGTTGATGGTGGACGTGCCGACGTCGCGAGTTGAAGAGCTGCGGGAACTGGTCAGCCGTCGCCATCCGGAAGCGATGGCACACGGCATCGAGCCCACCATTCCTGCATTTCCGTAGCAAGCCGACCCTCCCTTCGCTCAGGGCGAGCGGCGGGGCCGGAATTGCGAGGGGTCGTCGTAATATTCCTCGGAGGCGTTGGCCGGCTCCCAGCCGGGAATCCCGAGAATCGGCAGCGGCGACAGGTTGCGAGTCGAGGCAAGGGCCTGCGTCCCGGAGAAATAGTCCGCCGCGCGCGCGTCCAGCTCCGCGAGTTGCCGCTCGATCGGCGCATCGAGCAGACCCGGTGCAGCATCCAGGATCAGGGCCTTTGCCGTCACGCCCTTGTAAGGTTCGAGCGCTTTTTCGTAGATCGCGTGGCCAAACACGTAGAAGCGCATGGAGCGACGTACTTCCGTGCGGCGCTTCCAGAACAGCTCCTTCCACCTGAATTCGCGCAATAGACACGATAACTCCGCGTCCGCCGCGGCGACGACGATCCCGCCTTCGTCGAACAGTGTCAGCACGTCGCGGACGGTGCCTCTTAGCCGCTCGCCCACGCGCGACTTGATCTGTTCGTAGTGGTGGCGGTTCAGAACCGCCTTGGTTCTCGGAAACGCGAGCCACACGAGCGCGTTGAACAGATCGTGCCAGCTGTCCGGGCGCGTCTGCACCTCTCCGGTCTCGAAGATACGGACTTCGTATTGGGCGGAGGCCGCGGGCGGCACGAACCGTATCGGTGCGCCGCCGCCGCTCACCCCCTCGGGGACAGTCAACGCATTGAGCTCGTCGTGCCGGGGAAGCCGATCTCGCGGCAGGCGTCCGAGCAGAGGCTTGAGCGCCGTGAAGATCGGCGCGTCGAGCGCTGGCCTCAGGTGAGCCGCCATCCGACGGATTCGCCCGCTCGGAGCGGCACGAGCGTCGCCGCGCCGAACGGGATCTCGCCGGGCACGGTCCAGGTCTCCTTGCGCAAGGTGATCGAGCCTCGGTTTCGCGGCAGGCGGTAGAAATCCGCCGCGTGGAAGCTGGCGAAGGCCTCGAGCTTGGCTAGCGCCCCGGCCCGCTCGAAGACCTCCGCATAGAGCTCGATCGCCGCGTGTGCCGTATAGATCCCCGCGTGCCCGCACGGCGTCTCCTTGTCGGCGCGGGCATGCGGCGCGCTGTCTGTGCCGAGGAAGAATTTCGGATTGCCGCTCGTCGCCGCGCGCACCAGCGCCTCGCGGTGCTCCTCGCGCTTCAGCACCGGCAGACAGTAATAGTGCGGCCGGAAACCGCCCGCGAACATCGCGCTGCGGTTGTAGAGCAGGTGGTGCGCGGTGATCGTGGCGGCAATGTGAGGCCCCCCCGCCAGCACGAACTCCACAGCCTCGCGCGTAGTCACGTGCTCGACCACGATGCGAAGCCGCGGGAAGCGGCGGGCGATGTCGGCGAGGACCGTCTCGAGAAACACGCGCTCGCGATCGAAAACATCCACGCCCGCAGACGTGTCCTCGCCGTGAACGAGCAAGGGCAGCCCGTGCTCTTCCATGGCCGCGAGCGCCGGATGGGCGCTCTCGATGCGTGTGACACCAGCCTCTGAATTCGTCGTCGCGCCCGCCGGGTAGTACTTCACGCCGCATACGAAGCCAGGTTTTTTCGCGCGCGCGATCTCCTCCGCACTGGTGTTATCGGTCAGATAGAGGGTCATGAGGGGCTCGAAATCGGAGCCCCTCGGCAGAGCGCGAAGGATCCGGCCTCGGTAGGCCGCTGCGAGTCCAGTATCCGTGACAGGAGGCCTGAGATTCGGCATGACGACGGCGCGCGCAAATACGCGCGTGGTG
Organism: Betaproteobacteria bacterium; assembly: GCA_005883665.1. Classification (GTDB taxonomy): domain Bacteria; phylum Pseudomonadota; class Gammaproteobacteria; order Burkholderiales; family SG8-39; genus VBDM01. Next base: position 2,983 of record VBDE01000003.1, on the reverse strand, counting down.
TGGGGGAGCACGCTCGCGAGCGCGGCGCCGTCGCGAAGGTGCAGGTGAGCGTCGTCCGGCCGGGTAAGGGTCAGGGATTGCACGGAATCAGGATCGCCGGGCGTTCGCAACGCGCGCGAGTTGCAAGGCGCGCGCGTACACCGCGTTCTTCTTCGCTCCGGTGAGCTTGCAAGTGAGCTTCACCGCGTGCGCAAGCGGGAGCTCCGCGATGAGCGTAGTGAGCACGCGCTCCCAATCGAGCTTCGCGTTTTCGCTTGGGGCCGCAGCGCCCTCCGCGATCAGCACGAACTCGCCGCGCTCGCGGTCCTCGCGGAGCCAGGCCGCCGCTTCGCTTAAGACGCATCGATGGATCTGCTCGAAGAGTTTCGTCAGCTCGCGCGCGATCACGAGGACGCGCTCGGGGCCCAGCGTCGCCGACATGTCCTCGACGCATTCGACGACGCGGTGCGGCGCCTCGTAGAACACGAGCGTGTACGGCAACATGCTAAGGCGCTCGAGCGCCTTGCGCCTCGGGCCTGGTCTTGCCGGAAGAAAACCCGCGAACAGAAACGGCCCTTCGGAGATGCCCGATGCCGAAAGGGCGGTGACCGCGGCGTTAGGCCCCGGAATCGGGACCACCCTGAATCCGGCGGCGCGCGCTTTTTTGACGACCGTCGCCCCCGGATCGGAGATCGCGGGCGTACCGGCGTCCGTGACCAGTGCAACGGTCTTGCCTCGGGCGAGCTGCTCGACGATCCAGTCGGCGGCCCGCTGTTCATTGTGCCCGTGCACCGCTATCAGCTTTCCCTGCATGCGATGGCGCTCGAGCAGGCGCGCCGTCACGCGCGTATCCTCCGCCGCGATGGCGTCGGCATGAGCGAGTGAATCAAGAGCGCGCCGGCTGATGTCCTCGAGATTCCCAATGGGCGTGGCCACCACATATAATTGACCTGCCCCACTCGGGCTCCCACTATGCTTCCCGGTCCTCGCGCCCAATTCTCTTTCGCTCTGTTGGCGTTGTTGAGTCCGGCATTGTGCGCGGCCGTCGACGATCCGGCAAGCAGGCCCCCGGTCGCAAGGCCTTCCATAGGCCTGCTGCTCCCGCTCAACGCTCCCGAGTTCTCGCGAGCAGCCGAGGCCGTGCGCCTGGGCTGCCAGGCCGCTCTCGTTTTCGCGGAGAACCGCCAGTCCCTGCAGGTAGCGCGCACCGATGCCCAACCCGAAAGCATTCTCGCCGAATACGAAGCCGCCGTGCAGCGCGGCGCCGCCGTGATAGTCGGCCCGCTGACGCGCTCGGGAGTCACGGCGCTCGCTCAGGCGGGCCGCGTCAGCGTGGTCACGCTCGCTCTGAACGTCACCGATGGCGACGCGCCGCTCCCGCCCCGCCTCTACACCTTCGGACTTTCCGCCGAGACCGAAGCGCGTGCGGTCGCGCGCACGGCTTTCGCGCGCGGACTGCGCGAGGGCGCAGTCGTGCAGGCGTCGAACTTGCTCGCCAAGCGCCTGAGCCGGGCGTTCGCGGACGAATGGTTTTCGCTCGGCGGAAGGATCAGCGACGTGCGGGAATTCGGAGCGCGAGCCGACTTGGTCGACTTGCGTCGGGGTCTGGCGGACTCGCAAGCACAATTCATTTTTCTCGCCGCGGAAGCAGACCAGGCACGCACCGTGCGACCCTATCTGAACAACCAGCTCCAGGTTTTTGCGACCTCCCAGGTCAACGACGGCAAGAACGATCCACTCGTCAACGCGGACCTGAACGGGATTCGCTTCGTGGACATGCCCTGGCTTGTGCAACCGGACCACGCGGCAGTGATGGTCTATCCGCGCCTGGAAGGCCTTTCCACCGAGCTTCAACGTTTTTACGCGCTCGGGATCGACTCGTGCCGCATCGCGGGTGAGCTGATCGGGGGGCAACAAACCATCAACCTGGACGGAGTGACCGGCAGGATCTCCTACCGCGGGGGCAATACGCTTCAGCGCGAACCGATCCAGGCGGTGTTCCGCGACGGCGTGGGTGTGTCGCTCGAAAACGCGAGATGAAAGCGGGATGAAGGCGAGATGAAGACCGGTGATCGTGCCGAGCAAATCGCGGCGGGCTATTTGCAGCGCAAGGGCTTGGCTTTGATCGAAACCCATTACCGCTGTCGCTGGGGCGAGATCGATCTCATCCTGCGGGATCTGGATACTGTCGTTTTTACCGAAGTCAGGCTGCGGCGCTCCAAGGACTTCGGGGGCGCCGCTTACAGCGTCGACGCGCGCAAACAAGCGCGCATCATCGCCACCGCGCGCCATTACCTTGCGGGCAAGAAGGAAGGGGCTTGCCGGTTCGACGTTGTGCTCCTCGATCGCCTCGAGTCGCCGCGGGTCGAATGGATACGCGACGCATTCTCCGCCTGAGTCTTCGCCGGGCCCCGCTCACGCGCGCCCACGGCGCTGCCCACGGCCGGCCCGGCGCGTCCACAAGGAAGGTTACGGTAGAATAAGGGTCGTATGAAAGCCGTCACCGCCCGCCCGGCCGAGGACAGCGTGGACCTTCTGACGCGTATCCGTCGCCAGTTCGACGACAGCGCTCAACTGAAACTGAAAGCCCACGACGCGCTCGCCGAGCCGATCGCCCGCGCCACGGAAATCATGGTGAAATGCCTGCTCGCCAACGGCAAGATCCTCGCTTGCGGGAACGGCGGCTCGGCCGCCGATGCTCAGCATTTTTCCGCTGAGCTGCTCAACCGCTTCGAGCGCGAGCGTCCCGGGCTCGCCGCGATTGCGCTGACGACCGACACCTCCACCTTGACCGCGATCGCTAACGACTACGAATACGAACAGGTATTCTCCAAGCAGTTGAGTGCGTTGGGGCAGGCGGGCGACGTGCTCCTCGGCATTTCCACGAGCGGCAATTCAAAAAACGTAGCTCGCGCGGTCTCGGCGGCTCACGAACGTGAGATGCGCGTGGTCGCCCTCACCGGCCGCGGAGGAGGCGAGATCGGAAATCTGCTCGCTTCGGAAG
>VBDE01000002.1 GCA_005883665.1 Betaproteobacteria bacterium | reverse complement strand
GATCTGTCAACTAAATTGTCAACTAATTTGTCACCTATTTAATGCGGAGCGTCATTGTTCATCTCATCGAGAACCTCACAGAAGCAAGGAGCCAGCAATGCGAAAGGACGTACGAAAGAGCTCACTGATCGCTTTTGCATTGCTGCTTGGTGCTACGTTTGCCTTCTCAGGGGCTGTACGCTCGGAGCCCAATACTGTCACTTGCACACTCGATCGTGCAGGAACGGAATTCACGGGCGCCTGCGAGATCCCTTGCCTCGTTAACGCGCTTGCGATCAACATCGATGGGCCAACCCCCGGGGTAGCTTGCGCAGCTCCACCTCGCCGTGTGGCAGCGACACTTCGCCAGATACACGCGAGCCGGAATTGGCTTGGCACGATGGAGGGCAGGCAACCAGAGGATCCCACGCGGTTCGACGTGATCCTCGGCCGCGACAGCAATCCCGGTCTCGCCAAGACGCCCTTTGGCTGGTTCCGGCTTGAAGCAGCGCGTCTTGAGGGCGGTCGGCTGAATCTCACCATTCTCGGCAACAAGCAATTGCCGCCGACGACCGACGATATCCGAATAATCCAGCGTGCCATGGCACTGCTGTCCGATGTGAAGGTCTGGAACAAGGACGATGACCGGAACTGCCCTTCCAATCCGCAGAAGTGGAGCGTCTTCTGCGCTCTGATGCAGGCCACCCAGGAGGTTTCCGGCGGAGTTCACTACCGGCAGCCGGCGCTGCAGGCCGTACGCGAGGTCGTGAACGAGGTTGGCGGCACGCGGGTGAATAAGCACCGCCTGATGGACTACAACAACCATCCAGACACGACGCTGAATGACATCCACAACATGCTGCGCGTGGCGCAGACTCGGCTCGCAGAGCGCTTGCGCTGAAGCGAATGCTGCGATGCCGAAATCTTCTAATATGCTTTTATGCCCTACAAACTTGTGGCCTAAACATGCAAATCGAGCGGACAGTCGCAAGCGCGCTTCGCTGGCTTGCGATTCCCTCGTCGCTGCGCTCCTCGGCTGCTGCTCATTTGCGTCGCTAGTCCCCAAGTATCTGCGTCACTAGAGGAATCGTCGGCCATGCCACGCATTGCACCTTCGAACACCGGTCGGACGCCTATGGAAAAGCTCATGGGCCATGCGCCCCACATCCTCGGCCCCTGGACGAAGCTCGAGGATGCCTTCTTTGCGAGCAAGACGTTCTCTCCTGAGCTTCTGGAGCAGGTGCGCCGTACCCTTGCGCTGGCCACCGGCTGTCGCTACTGCCAGGCGAAGGGCGGCCCGCCCGATCACTCGCATGCCGATTCGCGTACGGCAGCGGCCGTGGAGCTTGCCGAGCACTTCGCCCGCGATCACCGCAGCATTGATGAAGGGGTGCTCGCCCGCGCACGCGATCACTTCGCAGATGCAGAGCTATGCGAGCTCCTCATGTTCATGGGCTTTATGTGGGCGGGCGGCACATTCGGAGCTGTGCTCGGGCTTGAGCCGTTGCGTTAGGACTCATCTATGCCGGCCTGGCTCCTTCCCGCACTCAAGGCTGTTCTGCCTCACATTGGCACGATCATTTCAGCCGCCGCACCGGTATTCACGCGGAAGAATGCCGATGCGGTAGCCAATCAGACGTTATTACTGCAGCAGCAAATTACAGAGCTTCAATCCGCCGCGTCCCAGAGCGCGGCGCACATCAAGGAGCTGGCGGAGCAGCTGCAAAGCACGGTGGCGGCCCTGGAACAGGCGGCTTCGATCGCGGAAGCGAAGCTCCGCCGAGCGCTCTTGCTCTGTGTCGCCGCGACGGTACTGTCCGCGGTTTCCCTGGGCATAGCTCTCGTCCTCGTTTTCGGGCGATGAGCCTCTAAAACTCACCTCTCCCGCACCAGCACCCCGTCCTGCAAACGCATCACGCGGTGCGCGCGCGCGGCGAGCGAAGGCTCATGCGTCGCCATCACAAGGCTCGTTCCGTGCGCGCGGTTGAGTTCGAGCATCAGTCCGAACACGCTGTCGGCAGTTTTACGATCGAGGTTTCCGGTCGGCTCGTCGGCGAGCACGCAGGCGGGCCGAGTGACCAGCGCGCGCGCAAGCGCCGCCCGCTGGCGCTCTCCTCCAGAAAGCTCCCCGGGGGTGTGATCGAGGCGCTCGGCGAGGCCCACTTCCTTCAGCATTGCCACTGCCGCGTCGCGCGCTTCGGCGGGCTCCGTGCGCCGGATCATGAGCGGCATAGCCACGTTCTCAAGCGCGGTGAACTCCATCAGCAGGTGGTGGAATTGATACACGAACCCGAGCGATCGGTTGCGCACCTGCCCTCGTTCCGCGTCGGAAAGACTGTGCATGGGCCGGCCGAGCACGTCGACCTCTCCCGAAGTCGGGTCGTCGAGGCCCCCGAGAAGGTGCAGCAGCGTGCTCTTGCCCGAGCCAGAGGCGCCGACGATGGCGACTATCTCCCGCTCTTCGACTTTCAGCGACACCCCGTGAAGCACGTGCACGGCTTCCCTTCCCTCGCGGAAGGTCTTGCGCAGATCGCGGCACGCGAGCACCTCATTCATAACGAAGCGCCTCGGCCGGATTCACGCGCGCGGCGCGCCAGCTCGGATAGAGCGTCGCAAAAAACGAGAGCGCGAGCGATACCAGTGCAATCGCAACCACGTCGCTGCTCTGGAGGTCCGAAGGCAGGTCGGTGATGTAATACACCTCGCGCGAGAGGAACTGGAAGTTAAAGAGGCGCTCGACGAACGGCACCACCACGTCGATGTTGAGCGCGAGCGCAATGCCGCCGGCCACGCCGATCAGCGTGCCGATCACCCCGATCAGCGCGCCCTGAACGATGAAGATCTTCATGATCCCGCCGGGGCTCGCGCCCAGCGTACGCAGGATCGCGATGTCGGGCTGCTTGTCGGTGACAGCCATCACCAGCGTCGAGACGATGTTGAACGCGGCCACCGCGACGATCAGCAGCAGGATGATGAACATCATGGTCTTCTCGATCTGCACCGCGCGAAAGTAGTTGGCGTGGCTGCGGGTCCAGTCCGAGACGTACAGGTCGCCGCGCAGGCGCGTGATCAGTTCGCGCGTGACCTCCCGCGACTGGAACAGATCATGCAGCTTGAGCCGCACGCCAGAAGCGCTCTCTCCCATGCCGTAGAGCTTCTGCGCGTCCTCGAGATGGATGAGCGCGAGACCCGAGTCGTATTCGAACATCCCCACTTCGAAAAGGCCCACCAGGGTGAATTGCTTGAGCCGCGGAAGAATGCCGGCGGGGGTGACCAGCCCTTGCGGTGCGATCAGCGTCACCTTGTCTCCAGCCCTCGCGCCGAGCGCGCGCGCGAGCTCCGCCCCGAGCACGATGCCGAATTCCCCCGGCACGAGCGACTCGAGCTTCCCCGCGGTCATGTGCAAGCCGATTTCGGCGACTTTCTGCTCCAGCTGCGGCACGATGCCGCGCACCACCGCCCCCCGGACGCTAGCGCCGAGCACGAGCATCCCTTGCGCGTTCACGAACGGCGCCGCCGCGGCCACCTGCGGATGCGCGGCCGCTTCC
>VBDE01000001.1:6264-8461 GCA_005883665.1 Betaproteobacteria bacterium | reverse complement strand
GGTGCTCTCCAGCGTGCCGATGCGCAACACGCCGCGAGGCTTATCTCCCAGCACGGCGCTTCGCGCCTGCTCCGAGATTTTAAGGAGCTGGTCCACATAGCCGAGAAACAACTCCCCCGCGGGGGAAAGAAACAGGCGGCGTTTTTCACGTACGAACAACTGGGTTCCCAGCGAGGCCTCCAGCTGCTGAATCCGCGTGCTTACATTGGACTGGACGCGATGCAGTTTCCGCGCAGCCGGGCTGATTCCGCCCTCGTCGACGACGGCCTTGAATACCTGCAGGGCGGCAAAATCCACACTTCTCCAATCAAGAACGAACTGTTCACTATTATTCAGTTGCCAGGATGGTCTAGTCAACTTAACTTAGCCGGCTGACGAAAAGGTCTGTGCGGAGGTGCCCGTGCCATTGAAAAACGAGCTGATGCGGCGGTTGAACATGATCCATCCGGTCATCCAGGCGCCGCTCGCGGGCGGCGGGGACACGCCGGAATTGGTCGCCTCCGTCGGTGAAGCCGGCGGGTTGGGGTTTATCGGCGGGGCCTACCTCACGCCGCAGCAAATCCTCGAGACGGCACGGGCGGTGCGCGCGCGCACCGCCCGGCCTTTCGGGATCAGCCTCTTCGCGCCGCAACCCGTGCCAGAGGCGCCGAAAGACCCGCTCCGGGCCCTGGAGTGCGTCGCGCCTTTTTACGCGGAGCTCGAGCTGCCGCCGCCGCAGGCGCCCGCCTTGGCCGCCGACTCGTTCGCCGAGCAGCTCGCTGCGGCACTTGAGGGCGGCGCGTCGGTCTTCAGCTTCACCTTCGGCATTCTGCCTGCAAGTGCAATCGAGGCCATCAAGGCTCGCGGCACGTTCCTGATCGGTACCGCGACGACCGTCGATGAAGCAGTCGCGCTCGAACAAGCCGGCGTCGATGCTGTGGTCACACAGGGTGCCGAAGCGGGCGGCCACCGTGGGACTTTCGCTGCCGAATTCGAGGCGGCGATGGTGGGAACGATTTCGCTCGTGCCTCAGGTGGTCGATGCCGTGCGCGTCCCCGTGATCGCATCGGGCGGCATCATGGACGGCCGCGGGATTGCGGCGGCGCTTGCCTTGGGCGCGCAGGCCGTGCAAATGGGAACGGCTTTCATTGCTTGCGACGAGTCGGGCGTTCCGGACGCCTACAAGCGAGCGATCCTCGAGGCGCGTGAGCACGAAACGCGACTCACGCGTGTCTTCTCCGGACGTCCGGCGCGGGGCATCGTCAACCGGTTCATGACTGAGGTCGAGCGCAAAGCCGACCCCGACGCGGTTCTTCCGTTCCCGTTCCAGAACGCGCTGACGCGGCCGCTGCGCAGCGCGGCAGCCAGGCAGGGACGCGCGGAATTTCTTTCGCTGTGGGCGGGTCAAGGCGTCCGGATGGCGCGCCGCCAGCCGGCCGCCCAGTTCATCTCGCGGCTTTCCGGAGAGATCGATGCGGCCATTCGCCGGTTAGCGATGCAGAGTTAGCTCGTCGCGCCCCTGCACGCTGCGGCTTAGGTATGATTACGGGCTCCCGCGTAACGCCCACCGTCTGCAAGGAGAAACCGGCATGAAACTCTACTATCACCCCGTATCCACGACCAGCCGCCCCGTGTGGCTGTTCATCGCCGAGAACAGCATCAAGTGCGAACTGCGCGTTGTCGACCTGATGAAGGGCGAGCATTACCAGCCGGAGTATGTGGCGATCAACCCCAACCGCATGGTGCCCGTGCTGGAGGACGGCGATTTCCGCATGACCGAGAGCTCGGCGATTCTCAAGTACCTCGCGGAGAAAACCGGCTCTCCGACTTATCCGAAAGACCTGCACTCACGGGCAAAGGTGAACGAGATGATGGATTGGATCAATACGCAGGTCTGCCGCGAGTTCGCCTATGGACTGGTCTACCCGCAGATCTTCCCGAACCACAAGCGGCGCAGCGACGAGGCGCACGCGGGCACGATCGCCTGGGGCAAGGAGAAGGCTCAAGGGTGGCTGAAAGTCCTCGATGAAAGCCTGCTCGGGACGAAGAAGAAATTTCTGTGCGGCGAGCAGATCTCCATTGCAGACTATTTCGGCGGGCCGTTCGTCGCTCTCGGCGAGATCTTGCGCTGCAACTACTCGGCGTATCCGAACATCAACCGCTGGCTGGGTCGAATGAAAGCGCTGAAGAGCTGGGGCAAGGTGCACGAGGTCTTCTA
>VBDE01000001.1:0-6154 GCA_005883665.1 Betaproteobacteria bacterium | reverse complement strand
TTCTTCTTGTCCGGCTTCGCTTCCGCGGCTTCAGCGGCGCCCCCTTGATCGGGAGCTGGATCCACGGAAGACGGCGAAGACGCGCGCTTCCGAGCGCCCTCCTTCGAAGCGGAGGGCTTTCTCGGAGCTGATCCGGAGGGTTTCTCGGGAGCCCGATGCAACATCTTTTTTAGACTGCCAAGGATCGATTTGGCATTCTATTACAACATGGGCTCAAAGCGCGGTCTTGGCGACGTCGCAGTGATCATTCGTGCTATGGCTACTTACGCGATCGGAGATGTTCAGGGCAGCTTCGAAGAGCTGCAGGCGCTGCTTCGCGCATTCGGGTTCGATCGTGCGAAGGATCGCTTGTGGTTCGTGGGCGACCTCGTCAACCGCGGCCCGGCCTCGTTAGCCACATTGCGCTTCGTGCGTGATCTGGGTGATCGCGCGGTGACCGTGCTCGGCAACCACGATCTGCATCTGCTGGCGCTGGCTCAGGGCGCAGTCAAAGCTCGCGAAGACGACACGCTTGGGGACGTGCTCGCCGCGCCCGACCGCGACGGGTTGCTCGACTGGTTGCGGCACCGGCCGCTGGTGCACGTCGCCGCAAACTACGCGCTGGTCCACGCGGGGCTCCTGCCGCAATGGGACGTCGCCACAGCGAAAGCACTCGCCGGAGAAGTCGAGGCGGAACTGCGTGGACCCCGGCACAAGGAATTTCTAGCGCAACTTTACGGTTCGCGCCCGGATCGCTGGAACGACGACCTGCGCGGAATCGACCGGCTGCGCGTCATCGTCAACGCAATGACCCGCCTGCGCTTTTGCACTCCCGAAGGTGTAATGGAGTTCCACACCAAAGGCGAAACGGCCGAAGCTCCAGCCGGCTACCTTCCGTGGTTCGAGGTGCCCGGCAGGAAAAGCGCTGATTGCACCTTGGTATGTGGTCACTGGTCGGCGCTCGGCTTGCGCATTGCGCCTAACCTCCTCGCCCTCGATTCGGGTTGCGTCTGGGGCGGGAAACTCAGCGCGGTTCGTCTGGAGGATCGGCGTTTGTACCAGGTGCCGTGCGCGGCCTATGGCGCGCACGTGACGTCCCCTGCGGGCCGGGCACGCCCAGGGCGCGAGCGATAGCGGTCTCCGCCTTTTCTGCAAGCGAGCGCCGCGTCTGTGCGCGTGCGGAAATCGGTGCGAGAAGATTGAACTCCGCGACCATGTGACGCGTCGAGACGATGGTCCAGACAGATTCGAAGAGCGAGGTATCGCCGACATAGCCGGCGGCGTCGGTGTGCCGGCCAGCGGCATCGAGATAGCGCAGCGCCACCGGCTGCAGCGTGGCGGCGGCGTCCAGTGCCGGCTGGAACAGCGCCGAGTGAAAGCGCTCGAGGCTTCGCCCGAAGGTTGTGACTCCCTCGGGACAGACCGCAACCAGTGTGCCGCGCCTGAGCTCGGCAGCAATTATCTGGCGTGCGCGTCGCGCCTCCGAGCGCTTGCCGCGTTCGATGTACAGGGTGCCGACCAACGTGCACAACCAACCTACGACCGGCCAGCTTCGGACTTCCGATTTTGCGATGAAAGTCGCGGGAAATCTCGCATCGATGACGAAGACGTCGAGCCAGGAGATGTGATTGAGCACCAGCATGCAGCAATCGGGGAGTTCTTTCGGTGCGTTCTTTTCGCGCACGGACACGGAGAGGATGGAGAGCAGCGTTCTCGACCAGCGGCGCTTTTGCGCTTGCCTTTGTGCTTCGGTGAGTCTCGGGTAGCGTAGCCACGCGATCGCGAGGCCGCGCACCAAATGGAGCGCGAGCCTTGCCATTCGGAACAGGCGCAGCGGAACCGGAATGGAGCACGAGCCTTGTCAGGCGAAGCAGGCGCAGCACGACCGGAGTGCGGTTTGCCGCCTTCAAAGATCGGACCCGAAATTTCGGCGGAACAGGTCCTTGATCTCATCGAGGGTCGGGGAATGATTCTGGCCACCACGCGATGCGATCTTGACTGCACCCATCAACGCGGCGAGCCTTCCGGTCTTCAGCCAGTCGAAACCCGCTGCAAGGCCGTAAAGAAGACCGGCGCGATACGCATCACCACAACCGGTGGGATCGACCACTTCCGCTGCCTTAACGCAGGGAATCTCGAACCGTTGGCCGTCGGCGTAGATGATAGACCCCTCTGCGCCCCGGGTGAGAACGAGTGCCTTGAGTTCTTTCGCCATGTCTTCGAGCTTGCGGCCGGTCCGCTCCTCGAGCATTCGGCCTTCATAGTCGTTGACGGCGACGTAACTGGCCTGGTCCACGAAAGCGAGCAGCTCCTCACCGGAAAACATAGGCAGTCCCTGACCGGGGTCGAACATGAACGGAATGCCGAGCCCGGCGAGCTCGCGCGCGTGCTGCAGCATGCCCTCGCGTCCATCGGGCGCGATGATCGCGAGGCCCGCATCCAGCTCTGCCGTAATGTTGTTCAGATGCGAGTGATTCATCGCCCCGGGGTGAAAGGCAGTGATCTGATTGTCGTCGAGATCGGTTGTAATGAATGCCTGTGCGGTGAGGGTATTGGGCACTTGGCGCACGAAATCCAGCTTGATGCCGAGCCGTTCGAGCCGCTCAAAATACAGCAGGGAATCGTCTCCTACCGTCGCCATGACCAGCGGGTCAGAGCCCAGGAGCTTCAGGTTATAAGCGATGTTGCCTGCGCAACCTCCGAATTCGCGCCGCAGCTCGGGAACGAGGAACGCCACGTTCAATATGTGGATCTGTTCTGGAAGGATGTGCTCCCGGAAACGGCCGCGAAATACCATGATGTTGTCGTACGCGATCGAGCCGCAGATCAGAGTACGCATGGGATTTCCTACGAGTAAAACAAGTAGAGCCGATAGCCGATAGGCTTGAGCGCCGCAGCTTCGATGTAGACCCGAATCTGCAGCTCGCTCCCGGCAGCGAAGCCGGGCTCCGATCGCGTGCTCTGGGGCACGTAGTCCTTGGCTGTCAGTACGCGTCGGGCGACGGTCTCGCCCTGGGTGCTGGTGAGGCTTAGTTCCAAAGCGGGGAACGCTTGGATGAAGCTGGCGCGGTTCCGAAGTGTTGCCGTCAGTACCATCACGCTGGGATGGGCGCCATCTGCCTGCAGGTCGGAAGACTCAATACTGAGCAGCTCCGCGCGACGAGGTAGCGGCACGTCGCATCCGAACTGGGCGCAAATGCGCTGAACGAGGGGCTTTGCTTCGGGAAGGAGCACTGCGATCTCGCCCCGGTACTGATAGCCGCCTTGCGCCGCGAGGGCGAGCAGCAGAAACACGCTCGCGACCCACCACAGCCGGCTTGGACGCGGCCGCGACTGCGGTCCGAAGTCAAATGACACATCCCTCTCGGTGTCGAGCAGGACTGCCATGCTGGCTGAGATCGGAGGACCTTCCGCGTCCTCCCGGGGGGGGCGGCTAGCCGGGTCCGGGCTCAACGCGGCAAGCGCATCGAACAGAACCCCGCAACGCCCACAGCGGACTTGGCCCGCACGCGCACGAAGCTGTGGCTCGGTCACCCGAAACGCGGTGGCACAAGCCGGGCAACGGGTGACCATGCTCACAGCTTTACCCCCGAGAGGCACACCCAGCCCTCCGCCTCTGCGGGTGCCACGAACGCGATCCAGGGTGAGTAACAGCTCTCGACTTCCTTTACCTCGTCCGGCAGGATTCCCGAGAGCGCAATCTGTCCCCCGTGCCTGCATCGTGATGCGAGTATCGGAGCGAGCAGCTTCAACGGATTGGCGAGGATATTAGCGATCACGACATCTGCGGTGAAAGTAAGCGGCGCGCAATCTTCGAGAAATTCGCCGGCAACGCCGTTGCGCCGGGCGTTGGCCCGGGCCGTCGCTACGGCGTCGGGATCGATGTCCACGCCGAGGGCGCGGCGCGCACCGAGCTTTAGTGCAGCGATCGCCAATATACCGGAACCGCAGCCGTAGTCGAGAACCGTTTCCCCGCCGGCGATGCTGCGCTCGAGCCACTGTAGGCACAGGCGCGTGGTCGGGTGGCTGCCGGTACCGAACGCGAGCCCAGGATCGAGTACAAGGTTGATCGCATCGGGCTCGGGCGGCGAGCGCCAAGTCGGCACGATCCACAAAGTCGCCGAAACCCGGATCGGCCCAAACTGTTCTCTCGATCTCGCGACCCAATCCTCGTCGGGAACGCTGCGTAGCTCGTGAACCGGCACCGCGATACCGGCTAGATTGCACGCGTGCAGGAGCAATTGCTCAGGCTCGGCTTGGGCTTTGCATAATGCGGTGAGTTTCACCCGGGGCCAGGAGACGGACTCGCCCGATCCATCAAAGTGTGGCACTTGCGCTGCAGTCTTTGCCCGGGCGTTCTCGCAGCTTACCGACAGCGCACCCGCATCGAGCAGCGCATCGGAGAGAGAGTCAACCTCCTCCCCTTTCACTTCCAGGACGAGCGCGGTAAACATCACACGTTCGATCCTCTACCTTGCGGTATCGCGCTTCTTTTGCTGGGCGAGTTTCTGCTCGAGGTAATGGATGTTCACCCCTCCTTTGATGACGCGGTTGTCGAGCAGGAGTTCCTGATGCAGCGCGATGTTGGTCTGGATGCCCTCGATTGCCATTTCGGAGAGTGCGATGCGCATGCGCCGGATCGCCTGATCGCGGTTCTCGCCATAGGCGATGACCTTGCCGATCAACGAGTCGTAGTTGGGCGGCACGGTGTAGCCTTGGTAAATATGGGTATCGACCCGGATGCCGGGTCCCCCCGGGGGGTGATAGGACGTAATGCGACCGGGCGATGGCGTGAAGCGGAACGGGTCCTCGGCATTGATGCGGCACTCTATCGCGTGGCCGCGAAGCTCGATGTCCTTCTGCCGCACAGATAGCCTCTCGCCCGCGGCGACGCGGATCTGCTCCTGGACGATGTCGACGCCGGTGATCATTTCGGTCACCGGATGCTCGACCTGGATGCGCGTGTTCATTTCGATGAAGTAGAACTCACCCTCTTCGTAGAGATACTCGAAAGTGCCGGCTCCGCGGTAGCCGATCTTGCGGCATGCCTCGATGCAGCGCTCGCCGATACGAGCGCGCTGCTTCGACGTAAGTTCGGGTGCCGGGGCCTCCTCCATGATCTTCTGGTGCCGTCGCTGCATGGAGCAATCCCGCTCGCCGAGATGGATCGCGTTCTTGTGCCCGTCCGCGAGCACCTGCACCTCGATGTGCCGCGGGTTCTCGAGATACTTCTCCAGGTAGACCGTGGCGTTGCCGAAAGCCGCTCCGGCCTCCGCCCGCGTGACGCTTATCGCACTCTTGAGCGCGGCTTCCGTGTGCACGACTCGCATGCCACGCCCGCCGCCCCCACCCGCTGCCTTTACGATGACCGGGTAACCGATTTTTCTCGCGATCTTGAGCGCCTCCTCCGGGGCATCGGGCAACGGACCGTCCGAGCCGGGTACGCACAGCACTCCGGCCTTCTCCATGACTTGCTTGGCGTTCACTTTGTCGCCCATCAGCCGGATGGTCTCCGCTTGAGGGCCGATGAAAACGAAGCCGCTCTTGTCCACGCGTTCGGCAAAGTCCGGATTTTCGGCGAGAAATCCGTAGCCCGGGTGAATTGCCTCGGCGTCGGTCACCTCCGCAGCGCTGATGATGGCTGGAATATTGAGATAGCTCGCACTGGATGCCGCCGGTCCGATGCACACCGATTCGTCGGCGAGCTTCACGTACTTGGCCTCGCTGTCGGCTTCGGAATGCACTACCACGGTCTTGATGCCCATGTCACGGCATGCGCGTTGAATGCGCAGCGCGATTTCTCCGCGATTGGCAATCAGAATTTTCTCGAACATTATTTGATAGGCGGTTTTTCAACCTCTGATGTGGGGAATGGTAGGCGCGCCCCGGTATTTCCTCTTTGATACCGCCTGGGCTAGCCGATCATCATCAGAGATTCGCCGTACTCGACCGGCTGGCCGTTCTCGACCATGATCGCCTTGATCACACCGTCTTTGTCGGCCTCGATTTCGTTCATCAGCTTCATCGCCTCGATGATGCAGATGGCCTGTCCCGCCTTGACCGTATCTCCAACCTCGACGAAGGGCTTTGCGCCGGGGGAACCCGACCGGTAGAAAGTGCCAACCATCGGCGACTTGACGATATGCCCTTCGAGTGATGTCGGCGCCTCCCCCTG
>VBDE01000241.1 GCA_005883665.1 Betaproteobacteria bacterium | reverse complement strand
CGGCGGGCGCTACGCGATCTTCAAGGGTTTGTCGCTTACGAGAAGCAAAAATCAAGTCGCGCAGTCTCGGGAAAGCGGGAACCTCGATCGTGGTGTGCGGGAGGTCGGCGATGAGCGGGCTCGCCAGGACGTCGCGGTCCTCGTCCTTGGCGAAATGCGAGAACACCACCTCGCTCGCGGCCTGCTTCCAGCCGTCGGTGATGCGCCGGTCGAGCGCGAGCGAGGTCTCGGCGCTCGCCTCGGGAATGCCCGCCTTGCGCTGCTGCGCGAGCGGCAGGAAGGGATTGGGCGCGCTCTTCAGCGGCCAGGCTTCGTCGGTGAGGCCGGTGACCCAGAGATGGTCGAACTCGACGCCTGCGGATTCGAGCAGGCCGAGCACCTGGATCGGCGTATCCGGCGTTTCCGGCTGGAAGAGCGTATCGACGCAGATCTTTCGCAGCGTCTGAAACGCCTGAGAGAAGGACATCTCCTTGGAGATTCGATCGAGGCGTGACAGCTCGCCGAGCGCTTCGTGCCACTTGGCCTGCGTCTGGAACTCGTCCGAGTCGAGAGCGCGCTCGCCCGGAAAGCCGGCGGCCTCGAGCACGCTGGAGAAATGCCGCGCCCACTCGGCAGGCGTCTTCTGCGAGAAGAGGCCTGTCTCGCGCAGCGCATAGAGCTTGTCGAGGAGCGCGCGCAGCAGCGGCGTCTGGCCGGCGGCGGCGATCAGCTTCGGCAGGACGACGCTCGCGCCGAGCTTCTCACGCAGGCGCGGCTCGAGGCGCATGCGCGCACCGAGCTCGGTCTCGGCACCGCCGATGAACGGCGAGCGCACGAGTCGGCTCGCTTCTTCGAACGGGATTTCCTCTTGTGATACCCGAAGGACCGACAAGGCCAGCGCAACGACCGGGTACCGCTCCAGCGGAATGCCGATCGAGATGTTGAACGGCATCGCCGCCTTCTCGCCGCCGGGTCGCATCACACGCGAGAAGACACGCGCGACTTCCTTTCTGTCTTCGTGCAAGGAGGGAACGACAACCCCGATCCGTTTGCCGCCCGCTTCCAGGCGCGCCCTCGCCCACCGCGCGGCGGCCTCGATCTCGTGCTTCGCGGAATCGAAAGCCGCTCGCGAGACGGTGGCGGACCGGGAATCCGGCCTGCAAAAAGCGATCTCCGTTGCGAGCGCGTCGAGGAACTCCTTCGTCTGCGGCGGCAGGATGTCGAACGCGTAGGCGACGACGAGCTTCGGCCGCTTCAGCTCCGGCAGGAACCGCTGCAGCGCGTCCGGCAGCCGCGGGGTATCGAGGTCGTTCTCGGTTTTGTTCTTGTAGTGAGTGAGCCACCGCGCGAAAGCCTCGGTGTCCTGGTTCCCGGCCCCGGGGCGGATGCGCCACAGGTTGGCGATGTTCCAGGCGTCGCGGCACTTGGCGGCCGCGCCTTCGACGGCAAGGAGGCCGCTCCCGCCGACTACCTCCTTCCAGACTTCCTCCTCCTGCGCCGGCGTGAGAAGCATCGGCAGCTCGGCCGAGAGGTCCGCATAGAGGCCGTCCTCGTAGAGCCGCAGAACGAAAGCACCGAACGGCAGGATATCCGGCGCTTCCCAGACCGAAAGTCCTTTCCCGATCTGGAAAGCATCGAACTCCAGCATCAGCGCCTGCGACAGGCGCTTGTTGGGGGTCACGACGGTGACGGCCGCGGAGCGGCCCTGCGCCAAGCGCTCGAGGAGCTCGCTCTTCTTGAGGGTAGGCAGGTCCGCGCCCGCATTCATGGGCGCCTACTTTAGCGCGGTTTGTTCAGCGCTCGAGAAGGTGCTTCTTCTCCTTCACCTTGGCCCACTCATCGGCGTCCGCCGGCGCGGGCTTGCGCTCGACGATGGGCTTCCAGGCCTTGGAGAGCTCGGCATTGATGGGGATCCAGTCGCGCTGCGCGGGCGGGACGTCATCCTCGGCAAAAATCGCCTCGACGGGGCACTCGGGAACGCACAAGGTGCAGTCGATGCACTCCTCGGGATCGATCACCAGCATGTTGGGTCCCTCGCGAAAGCAGTCGACCGGGCACACGTCGACGCAGTCGGTGTACTTGCACTTGATGCAGCTCTCGGTGACGATGTATGCCATGGTGGCGACGAGCCCCATCCGAACGATTCCCGCGCATTTCGCGAAGACAGCGGATATCTTATCATGCGCGGTCCCGGACTCTCCCGTTTTGTCCTGAAAAAATAGCCCCTTACGTCATACGGACTTGCGCTTTTCCTCGCCGTGAAATTCCGCTAGCATAAGCTTGAACATTCGGGCTCGCGCCCAAACATATCGAACGTGCAGCGTCCGCTGCAAACCCCGTCTCGCAGAGGAAGCAATGAACGAATTCATCCACCACGTAAGCGATGCCACTTTCGAGCCCGAAGTCCTGAAATCCGACGTTCCCGTGCTGGTGGATTACTGGGCGGAGTGGTGCGGACCGTGCAAGGCGATTGCCCCGGTGCTCGATGAGGTTGCCAAGGAGTACTCGGGCAAGCTCAAGGTCGCCAAGGTCAACGTGGACGAAAACCAGGAAATCCCGAAAAAGTACGGAATTCGCGGCATACCGACGCTCATGCTTTTCAAGAACGGCAACGTCGAGGCGCAGAAGGTAGGGTCCCTGTCCAAGTCGCAGCTCACCGCATTTCTTGACAGCAACATCTAAAATCTCTATTCTGCAGGCAAAAGGCGGGCGGCACGCTTAGCCGCCCTCCACCGGCGCCTGCAAAGGGCTGCATCCAGGCGCAAATCCTCCCCGTTTCGGTTCCCTGTTTCTCCGTTCGAACGGTCTGAGGTCGTTCATCCCGCTTGGGCGCTTATGCACTTATCTGAACTCAAGACACAGCACGTAAGCCAGCTGCTCGAAATGGCGACGTCGAACGAGATCGACGGCGCCAATCGCATGCGCAAGCAGGAGCTGATCTTTGCGCTCCTGAAAAACCGCGCCAAGAAGGGCGAATCCATATTCGGCGAAGGCACGCTGGAGGTGCTGCCGGACGGCTTCGGCTTCCTGCGCTCGCCCGACACTTCCTACCTCGCGAGCACGGACGACATCTACGTCAGCCCCTCGCAGATCCGGCGCTTCAACCTGCACACGGGCGATTCGATCGAGGGCGAGATCCGAACGCCCAAAGACGGCGAGCGCTACTTCGCTCTGGTCAAGGTCGACAAGGTCAACGCCGACGCGCCCGAGGCGTCCAAGCACAAGATCCTGTTCGAGAACCTCACGCCGCTGCACCCGGACAAGACCCTCAAGCTCGAGCGGGACATGAAGGGCGAGGAAAACATCACCAGCCGCATCATCGACATCATCGCGCCCATCGGCAAGGGACAGCGCGGCCTCATCGTCTCCCCGCCCAAAGCCGGCAAGACGGTGCTGATGCAGCAGCTCGCCCACGCGATCACGTCGAACCACCCGGACGTGGTGCTGATCGTCCTCCTGATCGACGAGCGTCCCGAGGAAGTCACCGAGATGACGCGCACCGTCAAGGGCGAGGTCGTCGCCTCGACTTTCGACGAGCCCGCGTCGCGCCACGTGCAGGTCGCCGAAATGGTGATCGAAAAGGCGAAGCGCCTGGTCGAGCACAAGAAGGACGTCGTGATCCTGCTCGACTCGATCACGCGGCTTGCGCGCGCTTACAACACCGTGGTACCGGCCTCAGGCAAAGTGCTCACCGGCGGCGTGGACGCAAATGCATTGCAGCGCCCCAAGCGCTTTTTCGGCGCGGCGAGAAACATCGAGGAAGGCGGCTCGCTCACCATCCTCGCCACCGCGCTGATCGACACGGGCTCCCGCATGGACGACGTGATCTACGAGGAGTTCAAGGGCACCGGCAACATGGAAATTCACCTCGACCGGCGCATGTACGAGAAGCGCATCTTCCCGGCGATCAACGTCAACCGCTCCGGCACCCGCCGCGAAGAGCTCCTGATCGAAAAGGAGATACTGCAGAAGGTATGGGTGCTGAGGAAGCTCCTCTACCCCATGGACGACCTCGAGGCGGCGGAGTTTCTGGTTGACAAGATCCGCGCGACCAAGAACAACGCGGACTTCTTCGACTCGATGCGCAGGGGTTGAAAAACTTGTCCGGGCACCTCATTTGCTGGATAATCCCGCCCCACTCAACGCTCCGCGCAGCAAGGACGACGCCATGAAAGCCAAAATCCATCCCGAATACAAGGAAATCACCGTAATCTGCAGTTGCGGAAACACGTTCAAGACCCGCTCGACGTTGGGCAAGGACCTGCACGTGGAAGTCTGCTCGTCCTGCCACCCGTTCTACACGGGCAAGCAAAAGATCGTCGATACGGCAGGCCGCGTGGAGAAATTCCGCCAGAAATACACGAGGAAGAAGACGGCGGCGAAGCCCGCCAAGCAACCCTCCGCATAAGCGTGTCGCGCTGCGCTCCGGGAAAGGCAGCTTCGGCTGCCTTTTTTCATTTGGGTGGCGGGAGAAGGAGG
>VBDE01000240.1 GCA_005883665.1 Betaproteobacteria bacterium | reverse complement strand
CGGATTTCGGCACGAGGTCGGTCTTGGACATCAGAATCCGGTCGGCGAACCCGACCTGCTCCTGTGCCTCGTGGAACTCGTCGAGCTGCTTCGCGGCGTGCTTTGCGTCCACCAGAGTGATGACGCTGTCCAAAAGATAGTAGTTGCCGATCTTCTCGTCGATGAAGAAGCTCTGCGCGACCGGCCCCGGATCAGCCATGCCCGTCGTTTCGATGATGACGCGCTCGAATTTGAGCTTGCCGGAGTCGCGTCCCTCCTTGAGCTCCCCGAGGATGCGGATGAGGTCGCCGCGCACGGTGCAGCATACGCAGCCGTTGTTCATCGCGATGATCTGCTCGCCGCCTTCGCTCAGGAGGATTTCGTTGTCCACGCCCGCCTCGCCTAACTCGTTCTCGATCACTGCGATGCGGTGGCCGTGCTGTTCCTTGAGGATACGGTTGACGAGGGTGGTCTTGCCGCTCCCCAAGAAGCCGGTGAGTATGGTCACCGGGACCATGTTTTCCTGTGCCGCCAATTCGATCTCCTGGCACTCCATGCCGCGCCGCGGAACAAGCTTATCTCACCATATTGCTTCGCGTCTGCAGCGAGGCGTCCGGGTAGTCCGGACGGGGCGCCGGTGAGCTGAAAAAAGGGCGCATTACAACACGCCCGCCATTACAAAGCAACCCATTCCGCTGCGCGACGGCATCTGCCGGCTGCAAGCCCCTAGAGCCGTTCCAGCAGCAGCCCTTTCAGGTACTCGCCTTCCGGAAACTCGATTCGCACCGGGTGGTCCGGCGCAGCGCGGTAGCGCTCGCGAAGCAGGAGCGACACGCCGGCGTCTGCGCCGGCGCCGGCGAGGATTTTCTGGAAGAGCTCGGGCGACACGCCGCCGGAGCAGGAAAAAGTCGCGAGCAGCCCTCCCCGCCGCAGCACCTTCAGGGCATTCAGGTTGATGTCTTTGTAGCCGCGCGCAGCG
This sequence comes from Betaproteobacteria bacterium, assembly GCA_005883665.1. Lineage (GTDB taxonomy): Bacteria > Pseudomonadota > Gammaproteobacteria > Burkholderiales > SG8-39 > VBDM01. Next base: position 3,031 of record VBDE01000240.1, on the reverse strand, counting down.
CGCTCGGCGTCCTTCGGCGTCGGCGCGAACTTCGGCGGGTCGAGCACGACGAAGTCGAATTGTCTGCCTTCGGCCCGCAACTTGCGCAAGGCGCCGAACACATCCGCTTCGAGCCATTCGGCTCGCCCCGCTTCGACCCCGTTCAGTGCGAGGTTGCGCCTTGCCAGCTTGAGCGCCGGCGCGGAACTGTCGATCGAGAGCACCGAGCGCGCGCCTCCGGCAAGCGCGGAAAGCGTGAAGCCGCCGGTGTAGCTGAAGCAATTGAGCACCTCCCGGCCGTGGGCGAGGTTGCCCACGCGGGCCCGGTTGTCGCGCTGATCGAGATAGAACCCCGTTTTCTGCCCCGCGGCGACGTCGACTTCATACTCGATGCCGTGCTCGACGATCCTGAGCGGTCCGTCGGCCGCTGTGCCCGCGATCAGTCCCGTGCTTGCAGGGAAACCTTCGAGCTGGCGCCCCTCGCTATCGGAGCGCTCATGGATCCTGGCGCAGCCGCTGTGCTCGCGAAGGATTCCGATCAGCGCTTCGCGCCATCTCTCGCAGCCCGCGGAAAGAAGCTGCACGACCAGCGTATCCGCGTAGCGGTCGGCGACAAGGCCCGGGAGCCCGTCCGACTCTCCGTGCACGAGCCGCAACGCATTGGTCGTTTCCGGTGGAATTACTGCGCGCCGGAGCGCGAACGCGGCTTCGATTCTCCTTCCGAACAGGTCCGGGCCGGGGATTTCCGTCTCCTCGAAGCTCCAGACGCGGGCCCGGATCTGCGAGGCAGGGCTGTACGCCGCCCAGGCGAGGAAACGGCCGTCGTCGCCTCGGACATCGACGGTATCGCCGCTGTGCGGCGCTCCGCGGACCTCGGCGATCGCGCCGGAGAAGATCCACGGGTGGCGCCGTAGGAGCGAGCGCTCGCGTCCGGGCTTCAGGGTGAGTTGGGGCGCGGAGCTCACGGACGAATTCGGACTAAACCCAGCCGGCGAGGCCGATCAGCCCGGCCGCGCCAAACAGCCAAAGGGGGTGGATCCTCGTCTTCAGAACGACGGCCGCAGTGACGGCCGTGATCGCGAAGGCCGGCCACGAATGGTCGGCGGAGAGCGTGATGAGGTATCCGCCGGCGAGCATCAGGCCGACGGTCACAGGAACAAGGCCGTCCTCCACGGACGCGCGCCAGCGTGCGCTCCGAAAGCGCTGCCAGATTCTCGAGACGGCGAAAGTGAGCACGCACGAAGGCACGCAAACGGCCGCAGTCGCCACCACCGCACCGGCCGAGCCCGCCACCTTCCAGCCGATGAGGCTGACCACGAGAATATTCGGCCCGGGCGCTGCCTGGGCGAGCGCGAAGAGCTCGGCGAACTGCGCGCCGCTCATCCATGCGTGTACCTCTACGACGCTGCGATGCATCTCGGGAAGCACGGTAATCGCGCCGCCGACCGCGATCAGCGAGAGAACGGAGAAATCCATCGCAAGCTGCGCCAGAGCTTCTTCGCTCACTTCGCCCTCCAGAGCGCTGCGGCGACGCTCAAAGGTGCGGCGCCAAGCAGGAACACGACGAGGGGCAGGCGCATGAGCGCGATGCCGATGAAAGTGATCAGGGCGAACAATGCCATCGCCGAGCGCAACCGCCGGCTCGTTGCCATCTTGAGGCCCATGGCAACGACCAGACCCGCCGCCGCGGCGGAGATCCCGCGGAACAACGCCGAAACCGCCGGAAGATGGCCGTACTCGGTGTAGAGCGCACCCAACGCGAGCACGACGAAGAACGGCGCCGTCATCAACCCGGCGAATGCGGCGGCGGCTCCCCGTACGCCGTGATAGCGCGCCCCGACGCAAACGGCGACGTTGACGATGTTGGGCCCGGGGAGCAACTGGCACAGGCTCAGGACGTCGGTGAATTCCTCGGGGCTCAGCCAACGGCGCTCTTCGACCAGCATCCGGCGCGCAAACGGCATCACGCCACCGAATCCGGATAGTGAAACCTGCGTGAAACGAAGAAAAAGCTCCCTCAGCGCCGGGACGGAAGACGCTTCGCTCACGGCTTTTTCACCGGCACCGCCGTTTTCCTTTTCGCTCTCGGGTGCGCGGCATCATAAGCCTTGGCGAGGTGCTGAAAGTCAAGATGGGTGTAGACCTGCGTCGTCGAGATACTCGAATGCCCGAGCATTTCCTGCACCGCGCGCAGGTCTCCTGACGACTGGAGCAGGTGCGTGGCGAAGGAGTGGCGCAGCATATGCGGGTGAACGTGCTGCGGCAAGCCGAGACGCCGCGCCCAATGCGCAAGAGCGTGGCGCACCGAGGTGGGGCTGATGCGCCGCCCGCGCGCGCCCACGAAAAGCGCCGTTTCCCCGGGCCTTGCGAGCTTGGCACGCTCGGCGAGCCAGGCTGCGATTGCGGTGCAGGCTTTTCTTCCCACCGGCACAGTGCGCGTCTTCGCACCCTTGCCCGTCACGGTGACCTCCGCCTGCCGCAGCATGCCCTCGCCATCCATGGCATCGAGGCTCACCAGCTCGGCAAGCCGCAGTCCCGAGGAGTAGAGCAATTCGAACATGGCCTTATCCCGCGATTGCGCGGACCCGTCCGTCGGGGTCTCCAACAGCCGCGCCATGAGGTCGGGAGAGAGCGCCTTGGGCAACGCCTTGGGGCTTTTCGGCGCGCGCAGGCCGGCACAGGGGTTGTGGGGAAAGCCGCGGTGCTTGACGAGCCAATTGAAGAAGCCACGCCAGCCGGAGAGCATGTACGCGATGGTCCGGCCGGAGATTCCCCGGGAGTGCAGCTGCGACACGGTGCGCCGCATGTGCTGCGCTTGTAGTCTCTTCAGGGACACACCGTCATTCAAGGCGAAGAGCTCTTCGACCGCACGGCGGTAATTGCGCGCCGTTCCCGCGCTCAGCCGCCGCTGGTGCGCGAGCTGATCGAGGAACTCTTCGAGCAGCCTGAGGCGGGAGTCCTGCGCCATTCCCGCCGGCCGCGGCTAGAGAAATCTCAGCAGGGCCGCGCCCGCGAGCTCGCCCATGCGCTTCAAATACAGCGTGCCCATCTC
>VBDE01000177.1 GCA_005883665.1 Betaproteobacteria bacterium | reverse complement strand
GCGGACTGGTGCGTGTCGTGCAAGGAAATGGAGCGCTTCACCTTCAGCGATCCGCAGGTACAGGCACGGCTGGGCCGGATGCTGCTCCTGCGCGCCGATGTCACGGCCAACACGGCCGATGACAAGGCCCTGCTCAAGCGCTTTCGCCTGTTCGGGCCGCCCGGGATTGTCTTCTTCGACGCCGGCGGTCGGGAAATCGAGGGTCTGCGCGTGATCGGCTACCAGTCGCCGGAGAAATTCATCAAGTCGCTCGATCTGGCATTGCGCTAAGGGACTAGCGCTTTTCCTTCAACCATCCCGCCGCATCGAGCGCGAAGTAGGTCAGGATGCCATCGGCGCCCGCGCGCTTGAAGGCGACGAGCGCTTCCATCACGCACTGCTTCTCGGTGAGCCAGCCGTTCTTGAACGCCGCTTTCAACATCGCGTACTCGCCGCTGACCTGATAGACGTAGGTGGGCGCTTTGAACTCATCCTTGACGCGGCGAACGATGTCGAGATAGGGCATGCCTGGCTTCACCATCACCATGTCTGCGCCCTCCTGCAGATCCAGCCCCACTTCCCAAAGCGCCTCGTCGCTATTGGCGGGGTCCATCTGGTAAGTAAACTTGTTGCCCTTGCCGAGACTTGCCGCCGATCCGACTGCGTCTCGGAAAGGTCCGTAGAATCCCGAGGCGTATTTCGCCGAATACGCCATGATCCGCGTATGGATGAATTCTTTCGCCTCCAGCGCAGTCCGGATGCGGCCGATGCGGCCGTCCATCATGTCCGAAGGAGCGACGATGTCCACGCCCGCCGCAGCTTGGACGAGCGCCTGCTCCTCGAGCACGGCGAGCGTGTCGTCGTTGAGGATGCTGCCGCCTGAATCAACCAGTCCGTCCTGGCCGTGATCGGTGTAGGGATCGAGCGCGACATCGGTCATGATGCCGAGCTCGGGAAAGCGTTTTTTCAGCATTCCGACGACACGCGGGATCAGTCCGTCGGGATTCGTCGCTTCCTTGCCGTCGGGGGTTTTGAGCGACGGTTCGATGGCCGGGAAGAGCGCCATCACCGGCACACCGAGCTTCAGACATCGCTCCGCCACCGCCGTGACCTTATCGGGCGTATAACGCGAAACTCCGGGCATGGATGGGACGGCTTGGGTTCGGCCCTTGCCCTCGATCACGAAGACCGGGTAGATCAGGTCGTCGGGGCTAAGCACGTGCTCGCGCATCAGCCGGCGCGAGAACTCGTCGCGCCGCATGCGGCGCATGCGCACCGCCGGAAAACTGCCGTAGACCTGCATGATCGCTCCTTTTTTTCGCCAGATGGATCAGTCGCTTATTCTCAGACGACTGACTGCGGGAACTTTTCCATCGCCCCGCCGCTCCTATGCCTTAGACGGCTTCGGTCGTCTCCCGCTTCTCCTCCCTGAGCGGGATGCCTTAAACCTTAAGGCACTTTGCCCCGGGCCGATTTCCCCTTTTGGCCCGGGGGTTTTTATTTCTAGCCCCGGGTTTTGCCCGGGGTTTTCGTTTGGCTCCCCGCTGCTCGATGCGGGGGGCGCCGGCGCGCCGGTATCCAGCCATCCTCGAAACACCGCCCCCGCTTGATCGAGTCCGGATTTCTTGAGACTCGAGAAAAGCTGCACGGAAGCATCGGGGGCAAGTGCCTCGATTTCTCCTTCGACCCGGCGCAGAATTCTCTGCGCTGCCTCCCGCGAGAGTTTATCTGCTTTGGTGAGCAGCACGTGCACCGGCTTTCCGGTAGGGCGAAACCACCCGAGCATCCGCTGATCGAGCTCGGTCAGCGGGTGCCGCACGTCCATTATGAGAGCCAAGCCCCGCAGCGGCCCGCGCATCTGAAGATAGCCGCCCAGCAGTTTCTCCCAAGGTGCTCGAATTACATCGGGAACCCTCGCGTAGCCATAGCCGGGGAGATCCACGATGAATCGATTCGCCCCGAGCGCGTAGAAATTGATGAGTCGAGTTCGTCCCGGGGTCTTGCTCACGAACGCCAATTGGCTCCCGGCCAACGCGTTGATGGCGCTTGATTTGCCCGAGTTGGATCGGCCCGCAAATGCGATTTCACCGACGCTGGCTGGAACGTCCTCGAGCGAGGCTACGCTTTTGAAAAAGGAAGCGCCGCGGAAAAGCAACATGGATGGGCGGGTCAATTTGCTAGAATATCAGCCTTTTGAGCGAAGACTTGAGGGGGAGAAAAACGGCATGAAACGAGCTTGGGCGCTCTTGAGCTTCGCGGTTTGCGCCGGCCCGCTCGCCGCTGCCGAGCCCGAAGCCAAAGCCGATTCCGCCAAGGGCCAAAGCATCGCCAGCAAGATTTGCGCGGCTTGCCACGGTGGCGACGGCAACAGCCCGACCCCCGCCAATCCTAAGCTCGCCAGCCAGATACCCGAATACCTGCAGAAGCAGCTCGCCAATTTCAAGCCTGCGACCGGAAAAAGGGCCGAGCGGGAAAACCCGGTCATGGGTGGCATGGTTGCAGGCCTCTCCGTCGAGGATATGCGCGATGTGGCGGCGTATTACGCCGCGCAACAGGTGAAGCCGGGCGCGGTAAAAGACCGGGATGCGCTCGCACTCGGTGGAAAAATCTGGCGCGGCGGCGACATGAGCAAAGGCCTTCCCGCGTGTGCTGCATGCCACGGCGCGAGCGGGGCGGGTTTACCTGCGCAATACCCGCGTCTGGCGGGACAGTACGCCGAATACACCGAAGCGCAACTGAAGGCCTTCCGCTCGGGCGAGCGCAGGAACGACGCGAATAAGATGATGCGAGCCGTCGCCGCGAGGATGAGCGATCCCGAAATTCGCGCGGTGGCCGATTACATCGCCGGTCTGCGCTGATATTCTCGTTGCCGAACGGACCCGGCGAAGGGAGGCAGGAGCCACCCTCCTTGTCGGGCCGGCCGCAACCTGCGGAATAAATGCGCCAAGCTGCGCGTTTGTATCGCAGGTTCGCTTTTTTTGGGAGGAAGCAGTGTGCAAAATCCGCGTTGCTTGCGCGGCAATGGCGGGGTATGTGGATGGCCCCGCGGTTTCTCGGCGAGCGCGGCGTTCCCGGAAAAACCTTCCGCGCGCTAGAATGCACGGTAGATGGATCGCCGCCTCATCATCGAGCACATTCCCCGGCTGCGACGCTACGCCCGCGCGCTCGTCGGCGACCGCTACGTCGCCGACGACTTGGTTCAGGACACCCTGGAGCGCGCCTGGAACAAGTTCTATCTCTGGCGCCCGGGAAGCGACCTGAGGGCGTGGCTGTTCACGATCATGCATAACGTGTTCGTAAATCAGGCGAGGCGCCGCCGCTACGAGATCGAGCAGGCGATGGAAGAAATGCCTGCGGTGTCGGTTCGCGCGACCCAAAGCGAGCAGCTCGAGCTGCAGGACGTGGACCGCGTGCTGCGCTCGCTCTCGCCGGAGCAGCGGGAGGTCGTTCTGCTGGTGGCGGTGGAGCAGCTGACCTACGAGGAGGTCAGCGGTGCTCTGGACATCCCCATAGGCACTGTAATGTCGCGACTGTCGCGGGCGCGCGAGCGCATGCGCCAGCTGCTCGGCGGTCAGACCGTGATGCCTCTGAAAGTCGTGAAGTGAAGCCGGTCGCCGAGGCTGAATTGCACACCTACATCGACGGCGCGCTTTCCGAGGGCGCTCGGGCCGAGATCGAGGCCTGGCTCGCTTCTCCTCCGTTCGCTCTACAACCCGGTGCTCGATGAACCTGTGCCGGCGGCGCTGCTTGCGGTGCGCTCGCACGCGTGGCGGCGGTACTTCGCGGCTGCTGCGATATTCGCGCTTGGAATCGGGCTCGGCTGGCTGGTTCGTGGGATGTTCATCACCCCGCAGATGCTGCCGGCGTCGCTCGCCCGACAGGCGGCAACTGCGCACGTGGTGTATTCGCCCGAGGTACGCCATCCGGTGGAGGTGAGGGCCGACGAGGAAGAACACCTCGTGAACTGGCTGTCCAAGCGTCTTGGCACCACTTTGAAAGCGCCCAAGCTGGGGCCGCTCGGTTACGAGCTTGTGGGCGGTCGGCTGCTGTCCGGACCGCAGGGGCCGGTCGCGCACTTCATGTACCAGGATGGGCGCGGTCAGCGCCTGACGCTGTATGTGTCCAAGCAAAGAGGGGAACCGCGCGACACCGCTTTCCGCTTCAGCCAGGAGGACCGCGTGTCGGTCTTCTATTGGGTCGACGGCAATTTCGGGTACGCCCTTTCAGGCGAGATAAGAAGGGAACAACTGCTCCAGGTCGCCGAAGTCGTCTACAAGCAGCTCAATCCGTGATCGCCTAGGCTGGTCCTCCGGCTCGACTCGTCGAACCGATCGCCTATTCGGCGGCGCCCAGCCTCGCCACCTGGTGGGTGGCGCGCCGCTGCGCGAGCCATTGCTGGAAGCGCTCGAAGTAGAGGTAGATCACGGGCGTGATGTAGAGGGTCAGGAACTGCGACAGCACCAGGCCGCCCACCACCGCGAGACCGAGCGGTCGGCGGGCATCTCCGCCGGCGCCGAACGATAACGCGATCGGGAGGCTCCCCATCAGTGCCGCGAACGTCGTCATCATGATCGGCCGGAAGCGGATCAGGCACGCCTGGTAGATCGCCTCGGAGGGCGGTTTGCCTTCCTTGCGCTGCGCCTCGATCGCGAAGTCGATCATCATGATCGCGTTCTTCTTGACGATGCCCACCAGCATGATGATGCCGACGAAGGCGTACATGTTGAGCTCGAAGTTGAAAGCCCATAAGGTCACCAGCGCTCCGAGTCCCGCGGTCGGCAGCCCGGAGAGGATCGTGAGCGGATGGACGAAGCTCTCGTACAGGATGCCGAGCACCAGGTAGATCACCAGAATGGAAAGCAGCAGCAGGATGCCCATGCCTTGGAGCGAAGCTTGAAACGCCTGCGCCGTGCCCGTGAATCTCGTGTTCAGCGTGGCCGGCACCTGCAGCTCCAGCGCCGCCTTCTGGATCACGTCGATCGCCTCGGACAGCGCCAGCCCGGGCTGCAGGTCGAATGAAAGCGTGACGGAGGGCAGCTGGCCGAGATGGCTCACGCTCATGGGGCCGACGCCGTAAGTGAGCTTCGCTACCGCGTTGAGCGGCACCAGCGCCCCGCTCGAGGAGCGCACGTAGAGCATCGACAGGGCTGCAGGGTCGCGCTGGAACCTCGGTTCGAGCTCGAGGATCACCCAGTACTGGTTCGTCGCGGTATAGATGTTCGAAACCTGGCGCGAGCCGTAGGCATTGGCGAGCGCCGCCTCAATCTGCTGGGGGCTCACCCCGAGGGCGGAGGCCTTCTCGCGGTCGATCTCGACGTTGACTTGCGGCCGGGCGATCTGCAGGTCGCTCGCGACGTCGAGCAGCCCCGGCAGGGTCTTGAGCTTCTCCTCGATGATCGGCACCCAGTGGTACAGCTCCTCGGTGCTCGCGCCCTGCACCACGTACTGGTATGCACTCTTGGTGAGCTGGCCGCCGATGCGGATCGCCGGGACGTTCTGGATGAAGACCTTGAGGCCCATCATGTTGGAGAGCTTCGGGCGCAGGCCCCGCACGACTTCGTCGGCCGGTTTGCGCTGAGCGCGCGGTTTCAAAGTCATGGTGGCACGGCCGACGTTGAGGGAAGGGTTGAACGAGGTTGCGCCCATGAACCCGGTCACCGCTTCGATGTTGGGATCGGCGCGGAGGATCTCCAGCACCGAGCGCTGGTAGGTCGCCATCGCGTCGAAAGAGATGTCCTGCGGTGCCTCGATGAAGCAGAACAGCTGTCCCGAGTCCTCGCTCGGCAGGAAGCCCTTGGGCATTTTCACGTAGAGCCAACCCGTGGCAACGACGATGGCAAGGAACACGACCATCGTGAATCTTTGGTGTTGGAGTGCCCATTTCAGGGTCTGCCCGTACGCATTCCGCACCGCATCGAACGCCCTTTCGCTCGCGAGGAAGAGCCTGCCGTGCCTTACGTCGGCGCGCGGCTTGAGGATGCGGCTGCACATCATCGGTGTCAGCGTGAGCGAGACGAATCCCGAGATCAGTACAGCGACGATGATGGTGACGGCGAATTCGTGCAGCAGCCGACCGAGTATGCCGCCCATAAAGAGCACCGGGATGAACACCGCAACGTCGCCTGCAGCGGGCTCTTCCCCATCTCGATGTGGCGTGAGATGTTCTCCAGCATGACGATGGCGTCGTCCACCACGAAGCCTACGCACAGGGTCAGCGCCATCAGCGAGATGTTGTCCAGGCTGTAACCGAACAGGTACATCAGCGAGAACGTGCCGATGATCGACATCGGGAGCGCCACGGTCGGAATGATGGTTTCCGGAATGTTTTGCAGGAACATGAAGATCACCATCACCACCAGCGCGAGCGCGAGCATCAGCGAAAACCGCACGTCGTTGACTGATTCGCGGATGGTGTTGGATCGGTCGTACATCACGTTGATGCTGACCCCTGCCGGAACCTCGGCGCGGAAGGTCGGCAACAGTTTTTTGACGGCGTCTACGACCTCGATGGTATTGGTGCCGGGCTGCCGATAGATCGCGAGGATGATGCCGCGCTGATCCTTGAACCACGCGGCGAGCTTGTCGTTTTCCACGCTGTCGATGACACGGCCGAGTTCGCTCAGGCGTATCGGTGCGCCGTTGCGGTAGGTGACGATGATGGGCCGGAAGGCGGCAGCATCATAAAGCTGACCCGTCGCCTGTATGGCAAACATGCGGTCCTTGCCGTAGAGCGTTCCGGTGGGCAGGTTGACGTTGGCGCTGGCGACTGCCTGCTCGACCTCGTTGATGCCGACGCCGCGCGCGGCAAGCGCGTTGGGGTCGACCTGCACGCGCACCGCATATTTCTGCTGGCCCTGCACCTGAACTTGGGCCACCCCGGAAATCGTCGAGATGCGCTGCGCGAGAATGGTTTCCGCGTACTCGTTGACGGTCGACAGCGGCAGCGTTTCCGAAGTGAGCGTCAGGAAGAAAATCGGTGCATCGGCCGGGTTGACCTTCCTGAACGAGGGCGGTGTCGACATGGTCGGCGGCAGCTGCTTTGTCGCAGCCGCGATCGCGGAATTCACGTCCTGTGCCGCGGCGTCGATGTCGCGGTCGAGCGAGAACTGGATGGTGACGGTGGAAACGCCTTGGCCTGAGAGCGAGGTCATCTGGTCGATTCCGGGGATCGTCGAGAACTGTTTCTCTAGAGGGGTTGCCACCGCTGCGGCCATGGTCTCCGGGCTCGCGCCCGGAAGCTGGGCCGAGACCTGGATCGTGGGGAAATCGACGTTGGGCAGCGATGAAACCGGCAGCAGGCGGTAGCTCGCCAGTCCGAAAATCAGGATCCCGGCCATGACCAGCACGGTCATGACGGGACGGCGGACGAAAAGCTCTGAAAGATTCACGGATGAGAGCTACGACTTGACCACGACCTTCGCCCCGGCTCCGAGGCGCAGCTGGCCCTCTGTGACCACCCGTTCGCCTTTTTCCAGACCCGTCGCGATGATCGCGCTGTCGCCTTCGATGCGCTCGACCGTGACTTTGCGGACCTCGGTGGTCATGTCGGGCTTGACCACGAACACGTACTGCCCGGCCGGACCGGTCTGCACCGACCTGGAGGGCACGACCAGAGCGTCTTTCTGGTCGTAGAGCTTGATCCTCACGTTGACGAACTGGCCCGGCCACAGCGCGTTTTCACTGTTGGGGAACTGCGCCCGCAATTTGATCGTGCCGGTGCTCGCATCGACGGCGTTGTCGACGAAGACCAGCGTTCCGGAGGCTGCGGGTTGGTCCGAGCCCGGCGCCAGCGCCTCGACCGAGAGCGGCCCCGAGGACATGTAGCTGCGAACCGCGCGGAGCTGCTGCTCTGGCACCGAGAAGTTCACGTAGATCGGATGGACCTGGTTGATCACCACCAAGGGAAGCGTATCGTTCGCCTTGACGAGGTTTCCCATCTGAATCTGAATCTTTCCGGGGTAGCCGTCGATCGGAGACAGGATCGTGCAGTACTCCAGGTTCAGCGTTGCGTTGTCGAGCGCGGCGCGGCTCCCCTGGGCCACGGCTTCGGCCGTATCGGCGTTGGTGCGGATTTGCGCGTAGGCTTCCTTGGAGACGAAATTCTTGGCGAGCAGTTCCTGGTAGCGGCGCTCCTGTGATCTGGCCTGGTTCTTTTGCGAGGTGTCGCGCAGGAAGTTGGCTTCGGCCTGGCGCAATGTCGCCTGGTAGGGACGCGGGTCGATCTTGAAGAGCACGCGACCCCGTGGGACTTCCTCGCCTTCCTTGAAGCCGACCTCCACGATCTGTCCGTCTACGCGCGCCTTGACCGCCACGGTCGAGTAAGCCTCGACGTTGCCGATCGCAAGGAGCCGGAAAGGCACGACCTCCTGCAGGACCGGCGCAATCGAGACCGGTATCGCCGAAGGTCCTTTGGGCGCCTTGCGCTCGTTTGCGAGTATCTCGGTGCCGAAATAGGCGAACAGCACAACCGCGACGACGAGCAGGCCGACCCCGCCAAACACGAACAGGCGCTTGGCGGTGGGTGCTGCAACGTGCGATCGAACTGAAGAATCCATGGGTTCGCTAACGAGGGGAAAAAGCCGCGTATTCCATCAGGAAGCCGCCGAAGAATGAGACCGACTGCGAATAACTCCGTTCATCGACTCTCGGGTCCCCGCAACAAATAAAAGCTACCGTGGACCCCGGCCCCCTCCCGTTGTCCCCGATGCCTGGTCGGCAAACGCTTAAATCTACGGCAAAAGACGCTCCGACGCAAAGAGGCCTTCGGTGTTTTCCCGATCCCGAACAAGGTGTGCCGTTTTCCCGTCGACGATCACCTCGGCAGGACGCGGCCGGGAATTGTAATTCGAGCTCATCGTCATGCCGTAAGCGCCCGCCGACATGATCGCGAGAAGGTCCCCGGCTGCGACCGTGAGCGCGCGTCCGCGGGCGAGAAAATCCGCCGATTCGCAGACCGGACCCACAATGTCGTAACGCTGCACCGGGCCGTTACGCCGCGTAACCGGCAGCACCTCGTGCCAGGCATCGTAGAGCGCCGGGCGCAGCAGGTCGTTCATCGCCGCGTCGGTCACCACGAAGTTCTTTGCCCCCCCATGCTTGAGATATTCGACGCGAGTGAGGAGGAGCCCGGTGTTTCCGACAAGCGAACGGCCGGGTTCAAACAAAATTCGCAACTCGCGCTTGCCAAGGCGCTGAAACAGGCGTTCCAGGTAATCCTTCACAGCTGGGGGCGCTTCGTCGCGATAACGGATGCCGAGCCCGCCGCCCAGATCGAGATGCTCCAGATGCACCCCTGCGGCGCCCAAGGCGTCGACAAATTCGAGCACTTTTTCAAGCGCGGCGACGAACGGCTCGACGTCGGTAATCTGCGAGCCGATATGGACATCGATTCCGGTGACTCGAAGTTCCGGCAGCTTCACCGCCTTGCGGTAAAGCGGGAGCGCTGCGTCGTAGGGGATTCCGAATTTGCTTTCACGCAAGCCGGTGGCGACGTAGGGGTGCGTCTTGGGATCGACGTCGGGGTTGATGCGCAAGGACACGGGCGCGATCCTGCCCATGCTCTTCGCAACCGCGGCGAGCCGAGCCAGTTCTCCTTCGGACTCCACGTTGAAGCACAGAACTCCGGCTTCGAGCGCGCGGCGCATCTCGGCTTCGCTCTTGCCCACGCCGGAAAAAACGGTCTTGGCTGCGCTGCCTCCCGCGGCGAGGACCCGCGCAAGCTCGCCGCCGGAAACAATATCGAAGCCCGAACCCAGCCGTGCGAGAAGGTTCAGTACCGCGAGATTGGAGTTGGCCTTGACCGAATAGCAGATGAGGACGGTGCGTCCCGAACAAGCCTGATCGAACTCGCGGTATGCGAGCTCAAGCGCAGCGCGCGAATAGACGTAGCTCGGCGTGCCGAAGCGCTCCGCGATCTCGACGAGAGGCACGCGCTCCGCGCACAGCGTGCCGTCCCGGTACGAAAAAAAATTCACTGGCGCGGCGCGGGTTTGCTATCCTGCTTCGGATCTCGTTCCGGCGTGGGAAGATAGAGCTCCGCTTTGTTGCCGCAGGCCGAGAGGACGAGGAAAACGAGAATGAGGCCAACGGCGCGGCGCATGGCGATAGACAGTTAGTTTGTGCAAACGAGTTTAGCACGGCGATGACCCCGAGCGAATTCGACAGCCTGGCCGATGCGATGCTGGAGCGGATTGCGCGGGCAGTGGAGGAAAGCGGGGCCGATTGCGACTGCGAGCCCAAGGGCTCCGGCGTATTGGAGCTCGAATTTGCCGACGGCAGCCGCATTGTCGTCAACCGCCACTCTGCAGCGCGGCAGATCTGGGTCGCAGCAAGATCAGGGGGCTACCATTTCCGCTGGGATGGGTCGCACTGGGTCGACACCCGTGAGGGCGGCGAGCTGCTGGCAGCACTGTCGAAGCTGGTGAGCGAACAATCGAACCGAGCGGTCGTGCTGCGCTAGTCACGCAGCGGGCGACGCGCGTCCGCGGGAGCTTGCCGATCGAGTCAGAACAACTGGTTCCTCGCGTCCTCGGTAGTCCGCACTCCAGGATCGACCGGACCCTGCTCCGGCGGCACGTTTTCGCGAAAGAAGAATTCCGGTTTCCCGTCGGTTGACTGAAGGCCGTTCTCATTGACTTTCACCGAGACGACGCCCTCGGGGACGCGCTGGACCATTTCCGGCGTACCCTTCAGCGCCTTGGCCATGTAGTTCATCCAGATCGGCAGCGCCGTGACCGACCCGGTCTCCCCGGGGCCGAGTTTTTTCGGCTGATCGAAGCCCACCCAGGCGATGCTGACCAAGGTCGGTTGATAGCCGCTGAACCAGGCATCGATGTAGTCGTTGGTGGTGCCGCTCTTGCCGGCGAGATCCTGGCGGCCGAGGACCATGGCGCGCGCCCCGGTCCCGTAGCGCATCACATCGTGCATCATGCTGTCCATGATGAAGGCGTTGCGGGTGTCGATGACCCGCAGCGATTCATCCCCGGCGCGAGCCGGCTGTGCCTGCGCGAGAACGTTGCCACGGTCGTCGACGATCTTCTGAATCACGTACGGCTCGGTGCGATATCCGCCGGTGGCGAATACCGAAAAGGCGCGGGCCATCTGAAGCGGAGTGGCCGAGCCCGCACCGAGCGCCATGGTGAGGTAGGGCGGGTGGCGATCGGCATCGAAGCCGAATCGGGTGATGTAATCCTGCGCGTACTGTGGGCTGATCGTCTGCAGGATGCGGATCGACACCATGTTCTTCGACTTGGCGAGCGCCATGCGCATGCTCATGGGCCCTTCGTACCTGCCGTCATAGTTCTTGGGCTCCCATACCTGCCCACCCGTGAGCGCCGCGTCGACGACCACCGGGGCATCGTTGATCACGGTGGCCGGCGTAAAACCTTTTTCCAGCGCGGACGAGTAGATGAAAGGTTTAAAACCCGAGCCCGGCTGGCGCCAAGCCTGGGTCACGTGGTTGTACTGGCTCCGGTTGAAATCGAAGCCGCCGACGAGCGATCGCACCGCACCGTCCTGCGGGTTGACCGAGATAAAAGCGCCCTCGGCCTCCGGGAGCTGGACAATCTGCCAATCGTCGTGATCGTCCTTCTGGATGCGAATCAAAGCGCCACGCCGGATTCTGCGGGTCGGGGGGGTACGGGAATCGAGCATGCGCTCGGCGAACTTGAGTCCCTCGCCGGACACCGTCACGGTCTCTCCTCCACGCCGATAGGCTGTCACCCGTTTCGGCGTCGCCTCCAGAACGAGTGCCGCGAGGAGGTCATCGCTGTCGGGATGGTCTTGCAGCGTTTCCTCGTAGTCCTCTTCCTGCGCATCCTTGAGGTCGACGAATCCCTCGGGGCCGCGATAGCCGTGGCGCCGGTCGTATTCGAGCAGGCCCTGGCGCAGGGCCGCATAGGCCGCGTCCTGGTCGGCGCGCGTGATCGTCGTGTAGACGCGAAAGCCGCGTGAATAGACCTCCTCCGGATAGCGCTCATAAAGCAGTTGGCGGACCATCTCGGCGACGAACTCGCCGTGAATCTCGTATTCGGTGACCGCTTCGCGCTTGACACTGATCGGAGTCTTTTGGGCCTCGTCGTATTGCTCGTCGTCGAGCAAAGCGAGCTCGCGCATGCGCCGCAGGACGTACAGCTGGCGTTGTTTGGCGCGTTTCGGATTGATCACCGGGTTGAAAGAGGAGGGAGCCTTGGGCAGCCCGGCAAGCATCGCGATTTCGGCCGAGTTGAGCTGGGATAGCGACTTGCCGAAGTAGACCTGCGCTGCTGCGCCGAACCCGTAAGCCTTTTGGCCAAGATAGATCTGGTTGATATAGATCTCCAGGATCTGATCTTTGCTAAGGCTATTTTCGATCTTGAACGCCAGCAGCGCCTCGTACAGTTTGCGGGTCAGCGTTTTTTCCCGGGAAAGAAAAAAGTTCCGCGCGACCTGCATCGTGATCGTCGAAGCCCCTTGAGTCTTGCCGCGGCTTACCAAGTTGGAGTAGGCTGCCCGGAGCACCCCGTGGTAGTCGACCCCGGTATGCTGGTAAAAGCGCTCGTCCTCGGCCGCGAGGATGGCCTGTTTCATCAGAGAAGGAACCTCCTCGATGCTGACGACCGAACGGCGCTCTTCGCCGAACTCCCCGATCAGCAAGCCGTCGGCGGTGTAGACGCGTAACGGGATCTTCGGCTGGTACTCGGTGAGCGCCTCGATGGAGGGCAGGTTGGGGTACGCAAGGAGGATCACGAAACCCAGCAGCGCCAAGCTCATCACTCCCATCCCGGCCAGCGCCAACACCGGGAAGGCGAACCATCGAAGCCGCATTCAGGGGATATCCGGGAAAAGGTCGCCCATTATAGAGAGCTGAAACAGCGGTAGGTTCACCCTAAGCACCTAATATCTCGCGTGAAAAATTTACTTTACAGGGTGAGGGGTTGTTGCTAGCATTTAACGTAAATTATACTAATCGCGCCTAACCGGCCATGCCTGAAGGGGAAATCCCGGTTGCAGCTGAATTTAAATTTGGATATTTTCAAGCCGAAAGCGCCGCCGCTGTTCGGGATGGATATCTCTTCGTCCTCGGTGAAGCTGGTCGAGCTCGCCGATGCGGGCAGGGGAAATCCGCGGGTCGAGCGCTATGCCATCGAGGCGCTGCCGAAGGACGCGGTCCTCGACGGCAACATCACCAACCTCGATGCCGTGGTCGATGCCGTGCAGCGCGGCTGGAAGAGAATGGCGACGCGCACGAAAAACGTCGCCCTGGCCCTGCCCACCGCCGCGGTGATCACCAAGAAGATCATCGTACCGGCGGGGCTGCGCGACGAAGAGCTGGAGGTTCAAGTCGAAACCGAGGCCAACCAGTACATCCCATTCGCGCTCGAGGAGGTCAACCTGGACTTTCAGGTGGTGGGACCTTCTCCGTCGGGACCGGAAGAGGTCGAAGTGCTGATCGCTGCCTCACGCAAGGAGAAGGTCGAAGACCGCGTCGCGGTGGCCGAAGCCTCGGGCCTTAAAGCCATAGTCATGGATGTCGAGTCCTACGCCATCCAATCGTCCTTCGAGCTCATTCAGCAGCAATTCCCGGATAACGGCAAAGACCAGAATATCGCGCTGGTCGATTTGGGCGCGAACGTCATGAACGTCACGGTGCTGCGCAACGAGCAGACCGTGTACACGCGCGAGCAGGCGTTCGGGGGTAGCCAGCTCACGCAGGACATCATGCGCGCGTACGGCATGAGCCTGGAGGAAGCCGAAGCGGCCAAGCGCTCCGGGGGGCTGCCGGAGAACTACGAATCGGAAGTGCTGCGCCCCTTCATGGAGAACGCGGCGCTGGAAATCCAGCGGGCAGTGCAGTTCTTCTTTACATCGACCCAGTACACCTCGGTCGAGCACGTTCTGCTCACCGGAGGCTCGGCGGTGATTCCGGGGCTCGACGAGATGGTGCAGGCCCGCACCCAGATCAACGCTTTGGTCGCCAATCCTTTCGCGAGCATGGCGATTTCGCCGCGCGTTTCACTGAAGAAACTGGTTGCGGATGCGCCCTCGCTGATGGTCGCGTGTGGACTTGGCATGCGGAGATTTGACCCGTGATTCGCATCAATCTGCTCCCGTGGCGCGAGGCGCGCCGCAAAGCCCAGCGCCAGCATCTTGGCGTGCTGGGAGGCATGGTGGCCGTGCTAGGGCTTCTGATCGTCGGCGCGGTGCACCTGACTATTGCGGGATACATCGCGGTGCAAAGCGACCGCAACGAATTCCTGAAAAGGGAAAACGTCAGGCTCGACAAGGAAATCGAGGAGATCAAAAAGCTGAAGAGCGAGATTGCAGCGCTCCTTGCGCGCAAGCAGATCATCGAGCGGTTGCAAGCGGACCGCGCTCAGGCCGTCTACATGTTGCAGGAGCTGGTTCAGCAGGTACCCGATGGCGTGTACCTCAAGGCGATCAAGCAGACTGGCTTGAAAATCAACATGGTGGGCTACGCACAATCCAACGCGCGAGTCTCGACCCTGATGCGTAATTTCGCGGCTTCGCCCTACCTTGAGAACCCCGATCTGGTCGAGATCAGAGCCGTGAACTTAAGCAACAAGCGCGTTTCCGAATTCAACATGAACGTGAGCCTGAAGCAGCTCCAGTCCGAAGATGCCGGCAAATCGGGTAAGGCCGCACCCAAGGCCGCTCCGGCCAAAGGCTGAGACCGATGAAGAAATTTCTCGAACAGTTCAAGAATCTCAATACGCGCGATCCGGGCGCGTGGCCGCCCCTACCCAAGGCGATGCTGCTGCTCGGAGTGCTGATCGGCATCGTCGCGCTGGGCTACTTCCTCGATTGGCAGGAAGAGATGGAGTCGCTTGAGGCCGGGCGCGTACAGGAAGCGAAGCTCAAAGACGAATATGTCGCGAAGCAGCAACAGGCAATCAATCTCGATCTTTACCGTCAGCAGCTGCGCGAAATCGACAGCTCCTTCGGCGCCCTTCTGAGGCAGCTGCCCAATCGATCGCAAATGGACGCGCTGCTCGTGGACATCAACCAGGCTGGGCTCGGTCGCGGCCTGCAATTTGAGCTGTTCAGGCCGGCTCCGGCGGAAACCAAGCGTGAATTCTACGCCGAGCTGCCGGTCACGCTGAAACTCAATGGCAGCTATCACGACATGGGGCAGTTTGCGAGCGATATCGGACAGCTCTCGCGCATCGTCACGCTGAACGATATCGGGCTGACAGGAGGAAAAGACGGCTCGCTCGTCATGGACGTCACGGCGAAGACCTTCCGTTACCTGGACGAGGAGGAAGTGGCAGCCCAGAGTAGGGCGGCAAAGGGCGTCAAGGCGGGTAAGAGGTGAAGGGGCTCCCCGTCATCGTGCTCGGGTTGCTGCTCTCGGCGTGCGGCGGCGAAGAATTTGGCGACCTTAAGTCCGAACTGAAGGACAAGACAAAGGACCTGCGCGGGAGGATCGACCCCCTGCCCGTCGTGAAGCCTTACGAGCCGGTACCCTACAAGGCTTTCGATCAAGCCGATCCTTTCAGCAGCGCGAAAATCGAGCTCGTCACGAAATCGGCAGGCAGCGGCGGCGGCGGCGGACTCAAGCCCGATCTGAACCGGCCGAAGGAACCGCTCGAAGCTTATCCGTTGGAATCGCTGAAGATGGTGGGCGTGCTGCAGCAGAGGAAGGCGAATTTTGCGCTGGTCAAAGCCGATACGGGCCTGTACCGCGTCAAAGTCGGCAACTACATGGGCCAGAATTTCGGCCTTATCACGACGATTACCGAAAGCCAGATCCAGCTTCGTGAGCTCATCCAGGATGCGGTGGGCGACTGGACCGAACGCCAGAGCACCTTGCAGCTGCAGGAAGTCGGAGGAGGGAAATGATGAACCATGTCCTCGTGCGAAGATTTATTCAGACGGCGATTTGCCCATTCGGGTTGCTCCTGCTCGTGTCCCTCGCCCGCGCGCAGCAAAACAGCATCGAAAATTTCGACGTCACGCAGACCGGCGGCCAGGTACTGGTACGGGTAACCATGAAAGACCCGATCGCAGCCGCCCCGGGCAGCTTCACGATCGCCAATCCGGCCCGGATCGCGTTCGATTTTCCCGATACGACCAACGGCCTGGGGCGGAACAGTCAGGATATCGGCGAGGCGGTGTTGCGCTCGATGAACGTGGTGCAAGCGGGCGAGCGCACCCGCCTGGTGCTCAATTTACGCAACATGGTTCCGTACGAGTCCAAGATCGAAGGCAGCAGCTTGTTGATCACCTTGGCCGCCACGGGGGGTGCGCAGCAGGCCGCGACAGGCGGCGCTGCGCGCTTTGCGGAAGGCAGATCGGACGTTCAGCACGCTCTGAAAGACGTCAATTTCCGACGCGGACGCGGTGGCGAGGGGCGAATCGTCGTCGAGCTTTCGGACACGTCTACCGGTGTGGATATCCGCCAACAGGGACAAACGGTAATCGTCGATTTCCTCAAGACCAGCGTTTCCGACGTGCTGCGCAAGCGCTACGACGTGGTTGACTTCGCAACCCCGGTGCAAACCTTCAGCGTTTTCCCCCAGGGCGACAACGTGCGCATGGTGATCGAACCGCGTGGCCTCTGGGAGCACAACGCCTACCAGACCGACACGCAGTTCGTGCTCGAGGTGAAACCGATCCAGTACGATCCCAACAAATTGGTGCAAGGCACGCGCATCGGCTATTCCGGCGAGAAGCTGTCGCTAAACTTCCAGAACGTCGAAGTAAGGAGCGTGCTGAACGTCATAGCGGACTTCACCGACCTGAACATCATCACCAGCGACTCGGTGGGCGGTAACCTCACGCTGCGCCTGAAGGACGTACCATGGGACCAGGCGCTCGACATCATCCTTCAGACCCGCGGCCTGGACATGCGCAAGAACGGCAACGTGATCTGGATCGCGCCGCGCGACGAGCTCGCGACCAAGGAGAAGCTCGCCCTGGAGTCCAGCGCACAGATCACCGAACTGGAGCCCCTGCGCACGGAAACCTTCCAGCTCAACTACGCCAAGGCCGACGCCTTTGCGAAGCTCCTCGCCGATCCTCTGCAGCGCATCCTTTCCAAGCGTGGTGCTGCTTCGGTCGATCTTCGCACTAACCAGGTGTTCGTTCAGGACGTTTCGGTGCGGCTGGAAGAGGTGCGAAAGCTCCTCAGTCAAGTCGATGTCCCGGTGCAGCAGGTGCTGATCGAGGCGCGAATCGTCAAAGCCAACGACAGTTTTGCGAAAAATCTCGGCGTGCGCCTGGGCAATGTGGCCCGCCCGATCGGCCAGAACAGCTCCAGCTCGGGTCCGAGTCCGATAGGCATAAATGAGTCGGGGATAGCCGTGACCCAGACCGGGACGCTGAACGACCTTCCCAACTTGTTCCCTGCGGGCGGCGGGAACATAACGACGAAGCTCCCCGACAATCTGAGCGTCAATTTGCCGGCGGCGCCAGTCGGCAATGCAGCGGCGGCGGGTTCCATCGCGCTGTTGATCACCAATCGACTGACCGGGGCGCTTGCCCTCGAACTCTCGGCCTTGGAGGCGGATGGCAAGGGCAAGATCATTTCAAGTCCGCGGGTGATGACCGCCAACAATGTCGAAGCGCTGATCGAGCAGGGCACCGAGTTGCCCTACCAGCAGGCGACTTCGAGCGGCGCGACCTCGATTTCGTTCCGCAAAGCGAACTTGGCGCTCAAGGTGAAACCGCAGATCACGCCCGATGGCAACATCATCATGAACTTGGACATCAACAAGGACTCGGTAGGTCAGAGCACCAACGCCGGTTTCGCCATCGACACCAAGCACGTCCAGACCCAAGTGCTGGTGGAAAACGGCGGCACGGTCGTGATCGGCGGTATCTACACCCAGACCTTGCAGACCACGATTACCAAAGTGCCGTTCTTCGGAGACCTGCCGTTACTCGGGGTGCTTTTCCGCAACAACTCGCGCTCGGACAACAAGACGGAACTCTTGGTGTTCATTACTCCGCGCATCGTAGAACAGCGCATCATCAGCCAGCGCTGACGCTGCGGGATCACATAATCGGAAAGGGGCCGGCGATGCCGGCCCTTTGCTTTCGGGCCCGATACGCGTGGGTTGCTACAATATCCCCGTGAAGACGAACCACAAACTTTTCCTGGTTGGCATGATGGGTGCCGGAAAGACCACGGTTGGCCGCCAGCTCGCCAAGCGCCTCGGCAAGACGTTCTACGATGCCGACCGCGAAATCGAGGCCCGAACCGGCGTGCGCGTTGCCGTGATCTTCGATATCGAGGGTGAGGCCGGTTTTCGCAAGCGCGAGGGCGAGGTGATCGAACAGTTGACCGCACTGAACGATATCGTGCTCGCTACCGGGGGAGGCGCGGTGCTCGATCTCCGTAACCGCGACAATCTCAAGACCCGCGGCTTCGTCATCTACCTTCACGCGCCTCCACCGGTACTGTGGCAGCGCACCCGCGCCGACAAGTCCAGACCCCTGTTGCAGGGCGGCGACCCGCGCGAGCGGCTCGAGGCGCTTTACGCCGAGCGCGATCCGCTTTATCGCGAGGTCGCGGACCTGGTGATCGAGACCGGCCGCCAAGGTATCGGCCCCTTGCTTGCGCAGGTGCTCGCCCGATTCGACGAAGCATGCAAACTGTCAGCGTAGCGCTCGGGGAGCGCTCCTATCCCGTTCACGTCGGTGCCGGGCTTCTCGATCGGGCCGACCTTATTGCCCCTTTCCTTGCGCAAGGGAAAGTGGCCGTCGTCACCAACCCGACGGTGGCGCCGCTCTATCTCGAACGCGTTGCCGGAGCGCTGGCCCGTGAGGACATCGAGGTGGTCCGCATCATCGTTCCCGACGGGGAGGAACACAAGGACTGGCGCACCCTAAACGGGATCTTCGATGCGCTGCTCGAGCAGGGATGCGCGCGTGATACGACACTCATCGCCCTGGGGGGTGGGGTAATCGGGGATCTGGCGGGATTCGCCGCCGCCACCTATCAGCGCGGTGTGCCCTTCGTTCAGATCCCGACCACGTTGCTCGCACAAGTGGATTCGTCGGTCGGCGGCAAGACCGCGATCAATCACCCGCTCGGAAAGAACATGATCGGCGCCTTTCATCAGCCTCGGCTGGTCGTGGCCGACATGCGAACGCTGGAAACCCTACCCGAGCGCGAGCTGCGCTCGGGGCTTGCCGAAGTGATCAAGCACGGCTTGATCCGCGACGCCGCGTTCTTCGACTGGCTCGAGGCCAATCTCGATCGTCTGTTGGAGCGTGATCCGCAAGCGCTGGGACAGGCTGTGGTTCGCTCGATCGCGATCAAGGCCGAAATCGTCGGCCGCGACGAGCGCGAGCGCGGCTTGCGCGCGCTCCTCAACTTCGGCCACACGTTCGGCCACGCCATTGAAACGGGCCTCGGCTACGGGGCTTGGCTGCACGGCGAGGCCGTGGCGGCCGGGATGGTCATGGCGGCCGACCTGTCGCGTCAGCTCGGCTATCTTTCGGAGGCCGACACCGCTCGCGTCCGGTCGCTGTTCGAGCGTGCGGGACTTCCGACAGCCGTAAGAGGGATTTCGCCTGCGCGCATGCAGCAATTGATGCGGCTCGACAAAAAAGCAAGGGGCGGCCGCGTCCATTTCGTTCTGCTGGAGCGGCTGGGGATGGCACTGCTTCGCGCCGACATACCGGCTGGTGCAATCGATCACACGCTCTCGCGGCTTGCCGCCTGAGTGAGCGCTAGCAGTGCTCTGGATTGGGGTGTGTCCAGTGATACATCACCCGGAATTGCTGCTTCGCAGCGCTGCTCTAAGCACTTGAGGCAGCAAGGAAACGAAGGTATAGTCCAAGACCCGGCCTTGAGAAGTGCGGAATAAGAGAATTCCGCCGCCGGCAAACCCAGCGTCCGAACCCAGCGTGATTCTGAACGAGCCCCAGGGTCTGTACCACCCCGCCAACGAGCATGATGCCTGCGGCGTGGGTTTTGTCGCCCATATCAAGGGCAAGAAATCGCATTCGATCGTCGAGCAAGGTCTCACGGTATTGCGCAATCTCACCCACCGCGGCGCGGTGGGCTGGGATCCGAAGCTCTCAGACGGGGCGGGCCTGCTCATCCAGATCCCCGACAAATTCCTCCGCGAGGTCATGGCAAGGCAGGGCCTGAAACTGCCCCCCCCAGGTCAGTATGGTGTCGGCATCGTCTTTCTGCCGCGCGACCCGGCCTCGCGCTTTGCCTGCGAGTATGAGATCGAGCGAGCGATCAAGGACGAGGGCCAAATCCTGCTCGGCTGGCGGGACGTTCCGGTGGACAACAGCGACCTCGCCGAACCGGCGAAGCGGATCGAGCCGGTAATCCGGCAAGTGTTCATCGGGCGAGGCAAGGGAGTGACCGTCACCGACGCATTGGAGCGCAAGCTCTACATCATCAGAAAGAGCTCGGGGCACGCGATCCAGGCGCTCAAGCTCGCGCATGGCAAGGAGTTCTACGTTCCCTCTATGTCGGCGCGCACTGCGTGCTATAAGGGCATGCTGCTCGCGCACCAGGTCGGCCAGTACTACAAGGACCTGCAGGATGCGCGCGTCGAGTCCGCGCTCGCCTTGGTCCACCAGCGCTTTTCCACGAACACCTTCCCGTCCTGGGACCTGGCACACCCGTTCCGCATGATCTGCCACAACGGCGAGATCAACACGCTGCGGGGCAACGTCAACTGGATCCGCGCTCGCCAGGGCGCGATCTCGAGCCCGGTTCTTGGCCGGGACCTCGAGAAAATCTGGCCGCTGATCTACGACGGACAATCCGATTCAGCCTCGTTCGACAACGCGCTGGAGCTTCTGGTCATGGGAGGGTATTCAGTCGCGCATGCGATGATGATGATGATCCCCGAGGCCTGGGAGAACCACACGTTGATGGACCCGACGCGGCGCGCATTCTACGAATACCACGCCGCCATGATGGAGCCTTGGGACGGCCCCGCCTCGATCGCGTTTACCGACGGGCGCCAAATAGGCGCGACGCTCGACAGGAACGGCCTGCGGCCCTCGCGGTACATCGTCACCGCGGACGACCTCGTGATCATGGGATCGGAATGCGGCTGCCTCCCGGTACCCGAGGACAGAATCGTCAAAAAGTGGCGCCTGCAGCCCGGCAAGATGTTCCTCGTCGATCTGGAGAAGGGCCGGATCATCGACGACGAGGAGCTCAAGAACACGCTCGCCGGGGCGAAACCCTACGCGGAGTGGATCGAGCGTATCCGCGACAAGCTCGACGAGGTCGAGACCGAAAAGACCCCGCCGCTGAAGAGCTCGGTACGGATGCTCGACCGCCAGCAGGCCTTCGGCTACACGCAGGAGGACATCAAGTTCATCATGACCCCGATGGCGACGAACGGCGAGGAACCCGTCGGCTCGATGGGCAACGACTCGCCGCTTGCGGTGCTGTCGGACAAGAACAAGACGCTGTACCACTACTTCAAACAGCTCTTCGCGCAGGTCACGAACCCGCCGATCGACCCGATCCGCGAGGAGCTGGTGACGTCTCTGGTGTCTTTCATCGGACCGAAGCCGAACCTCCTCGGCATCGACGAGATGAACCCGCCTCTCCGGCTCGAAGTGTCGCAGCCGGTGCTCGATTTCTTCGAAATGGAGAAAATCCGGCACATCGAGCGCTACACCGGCGGGAAGTTCCGCTCGCTCGAGCTGGACATCACCTACCCCATCGCGTGGGGCAAGGAGGCGGTCGAGGCGCGCCTCGCGTCGCTTTGCGCGCAGGCCGAGGATGCGGTGCGCGCGGGTTACTCGATCATCGTGATTTCCGACCGGCTCGTGGAGCGGGAGCGCGTGGCCATTCCGGCGCTTCTGGCATTGTCGGCAATCCACCAGCACCTCGTGGCGAAGGGTCTTCGCACGAGCGCGGGCCTCGTAGTGGAAACGGGCTCCGTGCGCGAGGTGCATCACTTCGCCCTGCTTGGAGGGTACGGCGCCGAGGCGGTGCATCCGTATCTCGCCCTAGAGACGCTGCTCGATCTTGCGGCGAAGGGCGAGCTCGGCCCGGACCTCGACGGCAGAAAGGCGATCAAGAATTTCGTGAAGGCGATCGGCAAGGGCCTGAAGAAGGTGATGTCCAAGATGGGGACCTCGACCTACATGTCCTACACCGGCGCGCAGATCTTCGAGGCGGTAGGCCTCGCCAGGTCGCTCGTGGACAAGTATTTCACGGGCACCACCTCGTCGATCGAAGGCATAGGCGTGTTCGAAGTCGCCGAAGAAGCGATCCGCATACACAAGGCCGCGTTCGAGGACACCGATCCGGTGCTGCAGTCGGCGCTGGACGCGGGCGGCGAGTACGCTTGGCGCGTGCGTGGCGAAGAGCACATGTGGACGCCCGACGCGATCGCAAAGCTGCAGCATTCGGCGCGGCAGAACTCCCCCCAGGCCTACAAGGAGTACGCGGCGATCATCAACGACCAGTCCCGGCGCCACATGACCTTCCGCGGCCTGTTCGAATTCCGGCTCGACCGCGTGAAGCGCGTTCCGATCGAGGAGGTCGAACCCGCTGCCGAGATCGTCAAGCGTTTTTCGACCGGCGCAATGTCGCACGGCTCGATCTCGGTCGAAGCGCACGGCGGCGAGGACCGCAAGCGATACGCGACGGTGAAGGCGGGCGAGACGCTGCGCTCGCGCCTCGGTGCGAACCGCGTCGCACGCGACATCGAATTGCGCGAAGGCGACGTGCTCAAGTCCAAGATCAAGCAGGTCGCCTCGGGGCGCTTCGGCGTGACGGCCGAATATCTTGCGAGCGCGGAGCAGATCCAGATCAAGATCGCCCAAGGCGCCAAGCCCGGCGAAGGCGGGCAGTTACCCGGGCGCAAGGTCTCCGACTACATCGCCGAGATCCGCTACTCGACTCCCGGCGTGGAGCTGATCTCGCCGCCGCCACACCACGACATCTACTCGATCGAGGACCTGGCGCAGCTGATCCACGACCTGAAGAACGCGAATCCCTCCGCGTCCATCTCGGTGAAGCTCGTCTCGGAAGTGGGAGTGGGCACCGTGGCTGCGGGCGTGTCCAAAGCCAAGTCCGACCACGTCACCATCTCCGGGCACGACGGAGGCACGGGTGCCTCGCCCTGGTCGTCAATCAAGCACGCGGGCACGCCCTGGGAGCTGGGCCTGGCGGAAACGCAGCAGACGTTGGTTCTCAACCGCTTGCGCGGCCGGATCGCGGTCCAGGTTGACGGACAGATCAAAACCGGCCGCGATGTGGTGATCGGGGCGATCCTGGGCGCCGACGAATTCGGGTTCGCGACCGCGCCGCTCGTCGTGAGCGGCTGCATCCTGATGCGCAAATGCCACCTGAACACCTGTCCGGTCGGCGTCGCGACTCAGGATCCGGTGCTCCGCAGGAAATTCTCCGGCAAGCCGGAGTACGTCGTAAACTACTTCTTCCTCGTCGCCGAGGAGGCAAGAGAGTTGATGGCCCAGCTTGGCGTGCGCAAGTTCAGCGAGCTGATTGGTCGCACCGATCTGCTGGACATGAAGAAAGGCATCGAGCACTGGAAGGCGAAAGGCCTCGACTTCTCGCGGATTTTCAAAATGCCGGACATGCCCGCGGAAGTCGCGCGCTACAACACGGAAAAACAGAATCACGGACTCGAGAAGGCTCTCGACAACCGGCTGATCGAGCTTGCGCGCCCCGCGCTCGAGCGCGGGGAGAAGGTTTCGATCGACATGCCGATCCGGAACGGCAACCGTGCCGTCGGTACGATGCTCTCGCATGAGATCGCGCGCCGTTACGGGCACGAGGGGCTGCCCGATGGCACGATTCACGCCCGGTTTGCCGGGTCCGCGGGCCAGAGCTTCGGGGCCTTTCTCGCCAAGGGCGTGACGCTCGATCTAGTCGGCGACACCAACGACTACTGCGGAAAAGGCCTTTCGGGCGGGCACATCATCGTATCGCCCTCGCCCAAGTTCCGCGGCGAGCCGACCGAGAACATCATCACGGGCAACGTAGTTCTTTACGGAGCGATCGCGGGAGAAGCGCATTTCCGCGGCGTTGCCGGCGAGCGCTTCGCGGTGCGCAATTCCGGGGCTCGCGCCGTGGTCGAAGGCGTGGGTGACCATGGATGTGAATACATGACCGGCGGCACCGTGGCCGTCCTGGGCGTCACCGGACGCAACTTCGCCGCCGGAATGTCCGGCGGCATTGCCTATGTGCTCGATCTCGACGGCGAATTCGTGAAGCGCTGCAACACGGCGATGGTGGACCTGGAGCCGGTTCTTTCCGAGTCCGAGCAGCAGGGCAAGTTAGCAAGAGAGCTCTGGCACCGCGGTCAGGCCGACGAGGTGATTTTGAAAGACATGATCGAGCGCCATGCCGAGCTCACAAACAGCCGCCGCGCAAGGGAGATCCTCGAAAAATGGGCGGTCTACCGTCCGCGCTTCGTCAAGATCTTCCCAAGGGAGTACCGTCGCGCTCTCGGAGAGCTCGCTGCGGCGCAACGCAAGGCGGCCGCGTAGATGGGGAAAGTCACGGGATTTCTCGAGTTCCAGCGGCTCGAGGAAGCGCACCAAGAGCCCGGGCAGCGGAAAAAGCACTACCGGGAGTTCATCCTCCGCCTCACCGAAGAGGAGGCGAAAGTCCAGGGCGCGCGCTGCATGGACTGCGGTACACCGTTTTGCATGTCGGGCTGCCCGGTCAACAACATCATTCCGGATTTCAACGATCTCGTCTACAAGCAGGACTGGCAGCACGCCATCGAGACGCTGCATTCCACCAACAATTTCCCCGAATTCACCGGCCGTATCTGTCCGGCTCCGTGCGAGGAAGCGTGCGTGCTGCGCATCAACGACGACCCGGTCGGCATCAAGTCGATCGAGCACGCGATCATCGACAAGGCGTTCGAGGAAGGCTGGGTAAAACCGCAATCCGCCGCGCACAAGTCCGGCAGGAAGGTCGCGGTGGTGGGCTCCGGTCCGGCTGGGCTCGCTTGCGCCCAGCAGCTCGCGCGCGCCGGCCACGACGTCACAGTGTTCGAAAAAAACGACCGGATCGGCGGTCTTCTGCGCTACGGAATACCCGATTTCAAGATGGAGAAGTGGCTGATCGACC
This sequence comes from Betaproteobacteria bacterium, assembly GCA_005883665.1. Taxonomy (GTDB): domain Bacteria; phylum Pseudomonadota; class Gammaproteobacteria; order Burkholderiales; family SG8-39; genus VBDM01. The sequence continues at coordinate 2,273 of VBDE01000177.1, read as the reverse complement.
GCCGGATCGATCAAATGAAAGCGGAAGGCGTGATGTTCCGTACCGGTGTCTTCGTCGGCAAGTCTCGCCCCGGAAAGGGGGTCACCGACTGGGCCGCGGAAACGGTGGCGCCAGAGAAAATCATCGCCGAGTTCGATGCCGTGGTGCTTTCCGGCGGCGCCGAGCAGCCGCGGGAATTACCCGTCCCGGGGCGCGATCTCGACGGCGTGCGTTTCGCGATGGAGTTCCTGCCGCTGCAGAACAAGCGCGTCGCCGGGGACAAGGGCGTGCCGGATCTCTGGGCGACGGACAAGCACGTCGTGGTGATCGGCGGCGGGGATACGGGCAGCGACTGCGTCGGCACTTCCAACCGGCACGGCGCGAAATCGGTCACGCAGTTCGAGCTGCTCGCGAAGCCGGATGATCCCGACCATAACCCGGTATGGCCGAACTGGCCGCTCAGGTTACGCACCTCCTCCTCTCACGAGGAGGGCGTACACCGCGATTGGTCGATCGCCACGAAAGAGTTCGTCGGCGAGAACGGACGGGTGAAAGCCCTGAAAACGATTCGCCTGGATTGGAAGGACGGCAAGACGAGCGAAGTCCCGGGATCGGAATCGATGCTGCCCGCAGACCTCGTGCTTCTCGCGATGGGATTCGTATCGCCGGTGCCGACGGTGCTCGAGGCGTTCGGCGTCGAGAAGGACCCGCGAGGCAACGCCAAGGCGACGACCGACGGGAAAGGCAGCTACGTCACTTCGGTTCCCAAGATCTTTGCCGCGGGCGACATGCGCCGCGGCCAGTCGCTCGTCGTGTGGGCGATCCGGGAAGGCCGCCAGTGCGCGCGCTCGGTGGATGAGTTTTTGATGGGGTTCTCTGAATTGCCGCGCTAACGCGTGCTAACATCGCGCATCCAGCTGAATTTCCTCCGCTTTTTGTGAATATCGTAATTCTCGCCGCGGGTCCGGGCAAGCGCATGCATTCGAGCACGCCCAAGGTGCTGCATCGGCTGGCGGGCCGCGCGCTGCTCGCACACGTTTTCGCTACCGCGAAACAACTCTCGCCGAAGGTCATCTGCGTTGTCCATGGCCACGGCGGCGAGCTCGTGCGCCAGGCCGTGGACGAGAACGCTGCCATCTGGGTCATGCAGGAACCTCAGCTTGGCACCGGTCACGCGGTGATGCAGGCCGCCTCTCATCTCGACGAGCGCTGGCCGACTCTCGTGCTCTATGGCGATGTTCCGCTGATCCGCGCCGAGACCTTGAAGCACCTTGTCGAGGCGACGGGGACGGGGCTGGGCCTTCTGACCGCGACGCTCGACAATCCCGCTGGATACGGGCGCATCCTGCGAAATGGAAAAAAGGTGGTGGGAATAGTCGAGGAAAAGGACGCCAGCGCACGGCAGCGCGCTCTCCGCGAGATCAACACCGGCATCGTCGTGGCACCGACGAAGAAGCTCAAGTCCTGGCTCGCGAAGCTGCAAAACAATAACGCGCAGAAGGAGTATTACCTCACCGATATCGTCGCGCTCGCAACGAAGGAGCGCGTACGTGTGACGGCAATCCATGCAGACGCGGTGTGGGAGACGCTCGGGGTGAACAGCCGCGGCCAGCTCGCCGAGCTGGAGCGCATCTACCAGCGCAGACTTGCCGCTACGCTCCTGGAGCAGGGGGTGGCGCTCGCCGATCCCTCGCGCTGCGACGTGCGCGGGAGTCTTGCCTGCGGCCGCGATGTGGCGATCGACGTGAATTGCGTGTTCGAAGACGTAGTGAAGTTGGGTGACGGCGTGTCGGTCGGCGCGAATTGCGTGCTGAAAGACGTGACGGTCGGCGCAGGCACGCGCATCGAAGCTTTCTGTCACTTGGAGGACGCCGACATCGGCGCGGACTGCCGCATCGGCCCCTACGCGCGCATCCGTCCGGGCACGCGCACGCGCCTCGCCGAGGGAGTGCACATCGGCAACTTCGTGGAGGTGAAGGCGAGTAGCATAGGCGCAGGTTCCAAGGCCAATCACCTCTCTTACATCGGCGACAGCGAGGTCGGCAGCAACGTGAACGTCGGCGCCGGCACGATCGTGTGCAACTACGACGGAGCGAACAAACACCGCACCGTCATAGAGGACGACGTTTTCATCGGCTCGGATACCCAACTAATCGCTCCGGTTCGCGTGGGCCGGGGCGCGACGCTCGGTGCAGGAACCACGCTCACCAAGGACGCTCCAGCAGGCGAGCTGACCCTCTCTCGCGTGAAGCAGGTGTCGATCCCGGGCTGGCAGCGGCCGGCAAAGAAGAAGT
>VBDE01000239.1 GCA_005883665.1 Betaproteobacteria bacterium | reverse complement strand
GGCGGCCCTTGTCGATGATCACCTTGCGTGAGAAAGGATCGCGGCCCTGATAGAGGATCTCTGCCAGCGTGGACTCGCGCGGCAGACGCTCGCGCGCCTCGAGCATGCGCCTCAGCTGCGCGTTCTCGGAGCGCAGCGCCTGGACCGTCAACAGCTCGTTCGCCGCCTGCAGCTGCTTCGCCTTGAGCTGCTCGTTCTCCTGCTTGAGCGACACCTGCGTCGTGAAGAATCCGGCGGCGGCGCCGAACATCTCCCCCGGGGCGAGCGCGACGCGCTGCAGCGGGTACGCGAGCAAGGCGATGACCTGACGCAGGGACTCGGCGTATCGGAAACGCGCGTCCAGCACCATCAGGAGCACCGCGAGACACACGAAAAACCCCAGGCGGACGAGCGGCGCGGGACCGCGGCTGAAAAACGGCGGCGGCTGGTAATCCATCGGTCTAGGGGCTTGAGGGGCCTGGGCGACGCAAGCCCATTACGAACATCGCGTGCAACACTCGCTTTTCCCCAGTCTCGGGCCTCGAGTTTCCGGCCGCTATTCGCTTGCGAATATGCTCCCCAGCTTGTCCATTCTTTCCAGCGCTTTGCCCGAACCGCGCACGACGCAGGTGAGCGGATCATCGGCGACGATCACGGGCAGCCCCGTTTCTTCCATGAGGAGGCGATCGAGGTCGCGCAGGAGCGCCCCGCCGCCGGTGAGCACCATGCCTTTTTCGGCGATGTCGGCGCCGAGCTCGGGCGGTGTCTGCTCCAGCGCCGACTTCACCGCACCCACGATTTGGTTGAGGGGTTCGGTGAGCGCTTCCAGGATCTCGTTCGAGGAAATGGTGAAGCTTCTCGGGATGCCCTCCGCGAGGTTGCGGCCCTTCACTTCCATCTCGCGCACTTCGGATCCGGGGAAGGCCGAGCCGATTTCCTTCTTCACCGTTTCTGCAGTGGTTTCGCCGATCAGCATGCCGTAGTTGCGGCGGATGTAGTTGATGATGGCTTCGTCGAACTTGTCCCCGCCGACGCGCACCGAGCCCGAATAGACCATGCCGCCGAGCGAGATCACGCCGACCTCGGTCGTGCCGCCGCCTACATCGACCACCATCGAGCCCGTGGCTTCGGCCACCGGCAAGTCAGCGCCAATCGCCGCGGCCATCGGTTCCTCGATCAGGAACACCTGGCTCGCGCCGGCCTCGATGGCGGCCTCGCGGATCGCGCGCCGCTCGACCTGCGTGGAGCCGCAGGGCACGCAGATGATGATGCGCGGCGATGGCGAGAACAAGCGCGACTGGTGCACTTTCTTGATGAACTGCTTCAGCATCTGCTCGGTGACGGTGAAATCGGCGATCACGCCGTCTTTCATCGGCCGGATCGCGGTGATGTTGCCCGGCGTTTTGCCGAGCATCATTTTCGCCTCCTTGCCGACTGCCTGAATGGTTTTCTTGGAGTTGGGACCGCCTTCCTGGCGGATCGCGACGACCGAAGGCTCGTCGAGCACGATCCCTTTGCCCCGCACATAAATCAGCGTATTGGCCGTGCCCAGGTCAATCGCCATGTCGTCTGAAAAATATCCACGCAAAAAGCCGAACATCCTGCTGATTTCCTTAGGAAAGAGGGTTCTCGATTGCGCTATAATACAGGAAATAAATTTTCGTTTTAAGCGATTTTTCATGCCGCTATCCCTGCAGGAAGTCCAACGCATCGCCGAGCTGGCGCGAATCGGCGTGAGCGACGCGGAAGCCCGGGCCGTACAGTCTCAGCTGAACGACATCTTCGAGCTGATCGGGCGGATGCGGAAGGTCGACACCGAGGGTGTCGAGCCGATGTCGCATGGACAGGACCTCGAATTGCGCTTGCGCGAAGACATCGTGACCGAGCGAGACCAGCGGGAGCAATTCCTATCGCTGGCGCCTGAGAGGGAGCAGGGACTCTATCTGGTTCCGAAGGTGATCGAATAGCGGACCAAGACGAGCCGCAAGGTCGGCGGCAAGCCCCGTCGGGCCTGAATCCTGAATCCCATGTTGAACGCCTCTCTCAAAGAGCTTTCGGCCGCGCTCGCGCAAAGGAAAATCTCCAGCGTCGAGCTGACCCGACTCTTTCTCGAGCGCGTAGAAAAGCTGAACGGTTCGCTCAACGCCTTCATCACCGTCGACGCGGGAAAAAGTCTCGCGCAGGCGCGCGCGGCCGACGAGCGCATCGCCAAGGGAGCGGCGCAGCCCCTCACCGGCATACCCGTCGCGCACAAGGACATTTTCGTGACGCGCAGCTGGCTCACGACCTGCGGCTCGAGGATTCTGTCGAACTTCGTCAGTCCCTACGATGCGCACGTGATCGAGCGCTTCAACGGCGCGGGCGCGGTGATCCTCGGCAAGACCAACATGGACGAGTTCGCCATGGGATCCTCGAGCGAAACCTCGTTCTACGGTCCGGTGAAAAATCCCTGGGGTCAGGCGTACGTGCCCGGCGGCTCCTCGGGCGGCTCGGCTGCCGCGGTCGCCGCGCGCATGGCGCCAGCGGCCACGGGAACGGACACCGGCGGCTCGATTCGCCAGCCCGCCGCGCTCTCGGGAGTGTCGGGGCTGAAACCGACCTACGGGCTCGTATCGCGCTACGGCATGATCGCCTTCGCCTCCAGCCTCGATCAGGGCGGCCCGTTGGCAAAAAGCGCCGAAGACCTTGCGCTCCTCCTGAACGCGATGGCCGGGTTCGATGCGCGCGATTCGACCTCGGTCGAGCGCGTGGCCGAAGATTACCGCCGCGAATTGGACAAACCGCTGGCAGGTCTTCGCATCGGCGTGCCGAAGGAGCATTTCGGCGAGGGGCTGGCCGGCGACGTGGGCCGGGCGGTCGAGGCCGCGCTCGAAGAGTTCGAGAAGCTCGGCGCGAAGCGCGTGCCGATCGGCTTGCCGAACAGCGGTCTTTCGGTTCCGGCGTACTACGTCATCGCGCCCGCCGAGGCCTCGTCGAACCTGTCGCGCTTCGACGGCGTGCGCTACGGCCATCGCGCGAAGGAGTACCGCGACCTCGCCGACATGTATCGCCGCACGCGCGCCGAAGGCTTCGGTGCCGAAGTCAGGCGCCGCATCCTTATCGGCACCTACGTGCTCTCGCACGGTTACTACGACGCGTACTACCTCAAGGCACAGAAGATCCGGCGGCTGATCGCGAACGATTTCGTCGAGGCTTTCAAGCGCTGTGACGTTGTGGTCGGACCGACCTCGCCGACGGTGGCGTTCAAGATCGGCGCCAAGGCGGCCGACCCGGTGCAGATGTACCTGAACGACATCTACACCATCCCCGCGAACCTCGCCGGATTGCCCGGGTTGTCGGTCCCGTGCGGCTTTGGGAGGGACAGTCTTCCGGTGGGTTTGCACATCGTCGGGAACTACTTCTCCGAGGCAAAGATGCTGAACGTCGCCCATCAGTATCAGAAGGCGACAGACTGGCACAAGCGCGAGCCCGCCGGGATTCAGCCATGAACTGGGAAATCGTCATCGGCCTGGAGACGCACGCGCAGCTCTCGACAGCGTCGAAGATGTTCTCCGGTGCATCGACCGCGTTCGGTGCGCCGCCGAATACCCAGGCGAGCGCCGTGGATATCGCGCTGCCGGGCGTGCTGCCGGTCGCCAACAAAGGTGCGGTCGAGCGCGCGATCCGGTTCGGGCTTGCGGTCGGCGGAGAAAAGCTGATCAATCGCCGTTCGGTTTTCGCGCGGAAAAACTATTTCTACCCGGATCTGCCCAAGGGCTACCAGATCAGCCAGTACGAACTTCCCATCGTCAAAGGGGGAGAAATCCGAATTCTGACCAAGAGCGGCGAAAAAGCGATTCGCCTGACGCGAGCCCACCTCGAAGAGGACGCCGGCAAGTCGCTGCACGAGGCCTTCCAGGACATGAGCGGGATCGATCTAAACCGGGCAGGCGTGCCGTTGCTGGAAATCGTTTCCGAGCCCGACATGCGCTCGGCAGAGGAGGCGGTCGCGTACGCAAGGGCCTTGCATTTTCTTGTGGTAGAAGAGATTGAAATCTGTGATGGCAACATGCAGGAAGGATCGTTCCGATGCGACGCGAACGTCTCCGTGCGCCGGCCGGGCGGGCCGCTCGGCACTCGGGCGGAGATCAAGAACCTCAATTCATTCCGGTTTCTGGAGCGCGCGATCGAGTTCGACGCCAAGCGGCAGATCGAGATCCTGGAAGGCGGCGGGAAGATCATGCAGGAGACGCGCTTGTATGACCCCGACCGCGACGAGACGCGCTCGCTGCGCACCAAGGAGGAGGCGCACGACTACCGGTATTTTCCAGATCCGGATCTACCGCCTCTGGTGGTAAAAGGGGAATGGATCAGGCAGGTCAAAGACACCATGCCCGAGTCGCTACGGGAGCGGCACAAGAAGATTGTCTTCTATGGCGTTGCGGCCCAGAAGGCGGATCTGCACATTGCGAGTCGTAACTCATCCACGTTTGCGCTTTCGACTTTCGCGGGTGCGCCCAAGGAAGAAG
>VBDE01000207.1 GCA_005883665.1 Betaproteobacteria bacterium | reverse complement strand
GTTCACGCGGCGCGCATTGCGCTGGGCGCCGGCGCTCAGGGAATGACGGTCCATCCGCGCCCCGATGGAAGGCACGTGCGGGCGCAGGACGTGCGCGAGCTCGCCGCCGTGCTGCGTGATCGGCCCGGTGCGGAATTCAACATCGAAGGCAATCCGTTTCACGGCCTGCTCGAATTCGTTCGTGAAGTGCGCCCGGCGCAGTGCACGCTCGTTCCCGACGAGACCGGAGCCTTCACCTCCGATCACGGCTGGGATCTCGGCAGGGACGGAGCGCGCCTCGAGCCCGTCGTGGACGAGCTCAAGTCGCTGGGCGTGCGCGTGAGCCTGTTCATGGATCCGGTCGCGGAAGCGATGGCGGCCGCGGCCGTGCTGGGCGCCGACCGGATCGAGCTGTATACGGAGCCCTATGCGCGAGCGTTCGGCACCGCGGAGCAGGAAGCCGTGCTCGGACGCTACGCGGAAGCCGCGCGCGCCGCGCAGCGCGCAGGCCTCGGCGTCAACGCCGGCCACGACCTCAATCTCGACAATTTGCCCGTCTTCCTGCGCTCGGTGCCGAAGGTACTGGAAGTGTCCATCGGACACGCGTTGATCTCCGACGCGCTGGAGTTCGGCCTGGCCGAAGCGGTTCACCGGTATCTCGATGCGATTCGTCGAGGCAATGCGGGCGCGCAAGGGGAATCCCGGTGATCCTCGGTATCGGCACAGACCTGTGCGATGTCGGCCGGATCGAGCGCGCACTGGAGCGTTTCGGCGAAAAATTCGCCGCGCGCGTGCTGGTGGATTCTGAACTGGAGCGCTTTCGCCGTCACCGCAAGCCCGCCGCCTATCTCGCCAAGCGCTTCGCCGCGAAGGAAGCGTTTTCCAAGGCGCTCGGTACCGGAATTCATTTTCCGGTCAACTGGCACAACGTCTGGGTCGAGAACGCGCGCTCGGGGAAGCCCTCGCTCAAATTCTCCAGAGTTCTTGCCGCGCTTCTGAAGCGGCGTGGTATCGAAAACGTCTACGTGTCGCTTACCGATGAAATCGGCATGGCCTGCGCATTCGTCGTCGTCGAAGGAGGCACTCCGAAGGCGCGGAGGAAAACATGACGCTCGGCCCTGTGATGTTGGACGCGGCGGGCTTGCGGCTCACAGCGGAGGAGAAGGAGCTCCTGCGTCATCCGGCGGTCGGCGGTGTAATCCTGTTCGCGCGCAATTTCCAATCTCCGAAGCAGCTCATCGCGCTCACCACCGAGATTCGCGCTCTGCGCAGGCCCGAGCTCCTCATCGCGGTGGACCACGAGGGCGGGCGGGTGCAGCGCTTTCAGGAAGGGTTCACCCGTATCCCGCCGATGCGTCTGCTCGGGGAGCGCTGGGAAGCCGACACGGCGCAGGCCCGTGCCCTCGCGGAAGCGACGGGTTATGTCGTGGCGGTGGAGTTGCGGACGCACGGAGTCGATTTCAATTTCGCGCCGGTGCTCGACGTAGACTTCGGCTCGAGCAGCATCATCGGAGATCGCGCTTTCTCGGACGAGCCCGCGGTGATCGCGGCGCTCGCCGGCGCGTTCGTCGCCGGATCGACGGCCGGCGGCGCGGCATCGGTCGGCAAGCATTTTCCCGGTCACGGCTACGTGAAGGCGGACTCGCACGTCGATGTTCCGGTGGACGAGCGCAAACTCGATGAAATCGAAGCGGCCGACCTGCTGCCTTACCGCGATCTGATTGGAAGGGGCTTGGGCGGAATCATGCCGGCTCACGTGATCTATCCGAAAATAGACAAGCGGCCCGCCGGATTCTCTCCGATGTGGCTGAAAGAAGTGCTCCGGAGCCGGCTCGGCTTCGGTGGCATGATTTTCAGCGACGACCTGTCGATGGAAGGCGCGAGCGTCGCCGGGGGGCCGAGGGAACGTGCGCTCGCTGCGCTGGAGGCCGGTTGCGACATGGTGTTGCTCTGCAACGCGCCAGAGAGCGCAGCGGGGCTCCTTGACGCGCTGAAGGACCGGGCGCTCGATCCGCGACGCGCCGAGCGCATGCGCGGCAGGGGCGCGTTGAAGCCCCTTGGTTCGGATACGCGCTACGCGTCGGCGGTTGCGGCGATTCAGGGTGTCTCGGTTTAGAATTCGAGAGTGACACACGACCACGATCACGGCGCGCACGCTCCGCGAAATGCCGGCCGGGCTTTCGCGCTGGGCATCGGCCTGAATCTCGCATTCGTGCTGGTCGAGGCGGTATACGGCGTGCTCGCGCACTCCATGGCGCTGCTCGCCGACGCTGGCCATAATTTGAGCGACGTGCTCGCGCTGACGCTCGCATGGGGCGCGAGCACCTTGGCGAGGCGCGGGCCTTCGGAGCGTTTTACCTACGGCCTGCGCAGCTCGTCGATCCTCGTCGCGCTGCTGAACGCGGCACTCCTGCTCGTAGTGACCGGGGGCATCGCTTGGGAGGCGATCAATCGCCTGGCCGCACCGAACCCCGTCGCCGGTGGAACGGTGATCTGGGTAGCGCTCGTCGGCATTCTGATCAACGGAGCGAGCGCGATGTTGTTCGCACGCGATCGGCGGCGCGACGTCAACATGCGCGGCGCGTTCCTGCACCTTGCGGCCGACGCCGCGGTCTCGCTCGGCGTCGTCGTCGCGGGAATCGGGATCCTCTTCACCGGCTGGCTCTGGCTCGACCCGCTCACCGGCCTCGTCATCGCGGTTGCCATCGTGTGGAGCACCTGGGGCCTCTTACGCGATTCGGTCGCGCTCGCGTTGAACGCGGTCCCCGAGCACATCAACCCGCGCGTGGTGCGCACCTACCTGTCGTTGCTCGCGGGGGTCACCGAGGTACACGACCTGCACATCTGGGCGATGAGCACGACCGAGACCGCGCTCACCGTGCACCTGGTCATTCCCGGCGGGCATCCCGGCGACGCGTTCATGGCGGAAGTGTGCAAAGAATTGCGCGCGCGCTATCACGTGCATCACGCGACCATCCAGATCGAGACCGGCGCGCACCCGTGCGAGCTGGCGCCGGATCACGTGGTATAGGGAGGCCCCGCCGCGGCGTAGGCCGATCGGCAGGGAAGCGGTGGGGTATGTCATCCGAAAAAGGCCAGTAGACTCAAATTCGTGAGCATCTCTGTCGTCTCCCTCTGCGACGGCGCAAGCTGGTGCGAGCGCGCCGCAGCTGCGGTAACCGCACGATTGCTGGCCATCGCCCAGGCCCCGGGTTCTGTCGATTCGCTCACGGTCATCGCGGGGATGGCTCTGGTCATCGGCGCGGAGATCGTTGTCCTGGGCTACGCAAAGAGCAGTCTTTATCGACTGCTGCACCCGACACAATCCACCCGCACTGACATCGTTTGGTTTCTGTTCAGAATCCTCGGCCTGCAAACGCTTGTCATCGCCATCTTTTCGCTCGGCCTTACGACCTTCAGCAACCGACTCGCTGTGGAGTATTTGGGCTTCCATGTGCTGGAGAGGATCAAAGACCCGGTCTTACAGGGCATCGTGTACCTCATAGCGTCTGATTTTATAAGCTACTGGGTGCACCGCGGGCGCCATCGCTTCGGGTGGTGGTGGGAATTTCACAAACATCACCACTCGGCCACGGAGTTCAACGCGATCACTCATGTACGCGGTCACCCCCTGGACGGCGTGGGCATCGCCCTCAGCACCGTCATTCCGGTCCAACTCTTGGGTGGTACGGTGGGCGAGTCCTTATTCGTTCTGGTTCTGTTTGGAGTCCATGCGGGCCTCACCCATTCCATGCTCCCGTGGCGGTGGGGCTGGTTCGGCAAGTATGTGCTCTATTCTCCGATGGGGCATCGTATCCATCACTCCGCGCTGCCCGAGCACAAAGACAAGAACCTCGGTGCGCTTTTTCCGATATGGGATTGGATGTTCGGGACCTACTACAAGGGTCATGTGATCAACGAAGAGGTTGGTGTCGAGGACAACTATCAAAACATCCGCGGCCTTGTTTTCGACCTCACCGAGTCAATGCGACGGTCATGGCGAGCGGTGAGCTGGCCTACCGCGCTCTGGACGCCCGCTCGCCCGCGCCGTTCAACGTAAGCTGTCGGCGCTTTTCCAAGCGCGAACGTTCCCATAGAATTACGTGCAGGGAGCGGTCCAATGACATCACCTCGATTGAGGGGGTTGGCGATCGTGACGATTGCCGCGATCACGCTGTTCGGTGCGTGCGCTACTACCGTACCTTATCAATCCGTCGCTGACGCCCATGCAACCAACGACCTGCCCAATCCGTATCAGACCATCGCGCCGTGGGGAAATCTCCCCGAGGGAAGGAAGTGGGGAGCGCTGAACGGGGTCGCGATCGACAACGACGGCGAATCGGTCTGGGTGGTGGACCGCTGCGGCGCGAACCCGGACATTCCGCCCGGGGTCTCGCCGTTCCAGTACGACAGCTGCGCGGGTTCGACTCTGCCGCCGGTGCTCAAGTTCGATTCGTCCGGAAATCTCCTGAAGAGTTTCGGCGCCGGTATGTTCGTCTTCCCGCACAAGATGTACGTGGACCGGGACAGCAACGTGCGGGTCGTCGACATGCGGAGCGCGAACGAGCGGG
>VBDE01000206.1:4647-6277 GCA_005883665.1 Betaproteobacteria bacterium | reverse complement strand
CTCGAAGGGCGTCTCGATCAGTTCCACCGCCACCCGGTGGGTCGGAAATCCGTTCGACTGCAGCATCTTCAGGAAGAAAGGAGCGTACCGGAGACTTTCCGAGGCGACCCGCGGATCGACGTTGAGAAACAGCCAGCTGCGCGTGTTGCCGAGCCGTTGGAAGTTCCGAACATGCAACGCCCTGCATTGGCGGTCGAGGCGGATCCTCGCCTCGCCTCGAGGCGCCGTGCTGAACAGCTCCAGGGGCTCGACGCGCCTTCCGCTCGCGGAATGGACTGCGCGAATCAGGCCTTCGTAACCGATGGGACGGCGATGGGTGAGGCTGTAGATCGGCTGGAAGTGGCTGGACAGACTGAACTCGTCGCCCTCGCCGCGTTCTCCTTGCGAGTAGTACTTGTCAAGAAGAAGAGGCGGAGAAAGATCCACCATGTTCACGGCGCCCAAGCAAGCCTGCGGAATTCTCGTTACCGATAGAAGTACGACGAGTATGCCATATGACGCGTCCCGACGATGATCCGTGCCGCCCGGGCGAGCCCGCCTAAAGCTGCATCTTGGTGAGACCGAACGCGAGATCGTCGCCCGCGAGGGCTCCGAAGTCGAGATCCACGCAGAGCACGTGGTACGACCCGTTCAGCGAAAGGGCGTAGGACAAGGTGACGCAGAACTTCGGGCCGGTGGCCGACAGATAGGGGCGCGTGATCTGGATCTTTCCCGGCGCCTCGATCGCCCGGCGGAAGAATGGCTTCGTCTGCCAGTTGGTGCCCGTGACGGGCCGTATCGGTGTCAGGCGCCGGTCGCGCGCGTCCGCGCTGCGCTCGGTTTCCGCGCTCGCGCCGATCTGGGAGCCGTCGCCCGCAACCAGGTAGCAACGCTCGGTGCAATCGAGAGCGAGGAGCGCCCGCACGGCGCTCGCGCGATCCGCACCGGCGGACAACGCGAGCACCGCATTCGCGAGCGCCGAGACGTAAGGCTGGAGCCGCACGCGCCGCTGGTCGTAGAAGTCGGCGGTCTCGAGGCGGAAATTCCTGAAGAGCCGCACAAACAGATCCTCGCAAACATGCTCGTCCAGCAACTGCACCGCCGGCGGAGCGAAGTAATTGCCCTGCATCAGGTCGGCGTCCGCGTCGGTCGCGCAAAGCGCCTCGGACTCGGTCTCGATTCCTTCCACGCATACGAGCGCGCCCGACTCGTGCAGCACCGAGATGATCCCGGCGAACATGCGCCGCGCGAGCGGCTCGACCGTCACGCGGCGCGTCATTTCGCGGTCGATCTTGACGATATCGGGCTTCAGCCGCCAGATGCGGTCGAAGTTAGAGTACCCCGCGCCGAAATCGTCGATCACGATGAGGCAGCCGATCGTGCGGTAGTGTTCGACCGCGGCGACCAGGCGTTTCTCGTCATCGAACGGCGTCTCGATCAGCTCCACGGCCACCCGGTGCGCGGGCAGTCCGTTTTCCTCGAGCATCTGGGCAAATGACCCGAACCGAAGACCCTGGACCGCGATGTACGGGTCGACGTTCAGGAAGAGCCAGCTGTCCTCATCGCCCAGCCGCCGGAAGTTCCGCACGTGCAGAGCCCTGCACTGGCGATCGAGTTGCATGCGCGGCACGCCAGCCGGCGCCTTTGCCAG
>VBDE01000206.1:0-4604 GCA_005883665.1 Betaproteobacteria bacterium | reverse complement strand
TCGGCTGGAAATGAGTGAATAAACGAAATTCGGAGGGCGAGCCGCCCTCTGCCTCCACGAACAAAGTATCGGGGCGCGACGGAGCCAGATCGGTCATGCTCGTGGCGTTCCCCGGCAGGCTCATGGAGTGCCTACTCGGCGCATTGAACCGGCGCGAATGCCGCCGACGCGCCGCCGAGCGCGGCGGGACGCAGACCGGTGGAGTCCTGCTTGCGGACTTCGCTCGAAAGAAAAAGCGCGGGATCGACGCGCGCGTTGTTGAGGCTGACCGACCAGTGCAGATGCGGGGCGGTCGCCCGGCCGGTTTGGCCGACCGTGCCGATTCTTTCGCCGCGCGCGACATGCGCGCCCTTTACGACATCGATGCGGCTCAGATGGTTGTACATGGTCACCAGTCCTTGGCCGTGGTCGAGAACCACGGTGAGGCCGTTGAAGAAATAATCGCCGATCTCGATCGCGGTGCCCGCCGCGGGCGCGGCGATCGGGGTTCCCTCCGGAGCCGCGATATCCAGACCGCTGTGGGGCTGCCGCGGCTCGTCGTTGAAAAAGCGCCTCAGTCCGAACCCGCCGGAGACGCGACCCGCCGACGGCAGGTCTAGGCTGAGGGTATCGAGGGCGGCATCGCTGAAGGTCGAGAACGCCCGGACCAGCGATTCCTGCTCTCGCGCGATCCGCCGAAGGTCCTCGGGCTCGGGTTCGACCTGGCGCCGGTTGGCGAGCGTCACATGCTGCGTTTCGTAATCGCGCCTGCCGACCTTGAACGGGATCGCGCGCGCTGTTCGCTCGCCTTCGAGCACGGAGAGCTCGTGCGCGCCGGGCCGCAAGCCGAGCGGCAATCCGACCACGGCGTTCCAGACATCCCCGACGCGCGCGACCAGCACGCGCTGGCCGTCGAACACCACCTGCGGAGCCGGGCCGGGAGCCCGCCCGACGCAGACGATCGCGACCCCGCCGGGCACCGGCGCCGTAAGGGGCAAATCGCCCTGCGAGGCCGACACCCCTGCGGCGAGCGCGAGACCGGCCGCGATCCCGCTCAGGAAGTGCTTGGTCCGCATTTCGCTCCTTTGATTGACGACCCGCTATTTTCCCCCGATTTCCGACTTTGCGAACAAGCCGAGACATCTTGCCCTGGAGATCGGCAACTCAACGGGTATCGTTGCGATGGTCAGGGATTTCCCGCAGTGTGAAAAATGAACGTGCCCGAATGGACATGCCAGAGGCATAATTGCCTCTTCCCGGGCGCGCCTGCGCCCGGCGCGCTCTGACGTGCGACCCCCTACCCCGAGGAACAACAGATGATCGGCGAGATCAGTCCCGCGAGCTCCTACAACACTTCGGTTGCGATGGAGTTTTTCCGCTTCGCCGGCAGACCGAAGACCTTCGCCAAGGGCAGGAAGATCTTCTCCGAGAACCAGAAGGGCATTCCGTTTCTGCTCATGCCGAACCGAATGTACCTCCTCCTCGACGGCGAAGTCGGCATATTTTCGAGAGACAAACCCGTGGGCACGGTCCGACCGGGCCAGATCTTCGGCGAGATGGCTTCGATCGACCAGGGGCCGCGCACCGGGACGGCGGTGACGAAATCGGCTTGCCGCGTCATCGCGCTCGACAACCGGCAGCTCCAGAAAGCACTCGGGAAATACCCGGAGTTCTCTCTCATGCTGATGAGCGTCATGATCGGCCGCCTGCGCGAATCCATCAACCGGCTCGCCGGCCCCGGGTCGCCCGTGACCGGAATCCAGCGGAGGGAATCGGCGCCGCTGCGCAAAGACCTGATCGAAGATCTCGCGCACGCGCTCGGGTCCGACTCGCACCTCAGCTACGAAACCGGGGCCACCATCGTGAGGGAAGGCCAGATCGGGGTGCTGATGTACGTGATCCTCAAGGGCAAAGTGGCGATCCGCGTCGGCGGAAACCTGGTGGAGAACGTGGGGCCGGGGGGGCTGTTCGGCGAGATGGCGCTGGTCGATCGCACGCCACGGCTTGCAAGCGCCGTCGCGGAAAGCAACTGCAAACTGCTCGCGATCAACCGCAACGCGTTTCTCAACCTGGTGAAGCACAGCCGCCGCTTCGCCGCCTCGCTGCTCGCCGCCGTGAGCGCCCGCGCGCGGTACACGGCCACGCGTTAGAGCGGAAATCCCTGAAATAAAAAACGGCGGCCTTGGCCGCCGTTTTTGCGTTCTCTTTCCAGGAGCTCAATAGCCGAGCCACTTGGCGAGCAGGGCGAGCTGCTGCGGGTCGCCGCTCTCGTAGCCCTTGTAGCCGATCTTCGCGAGGATCTTCTGGCCGGCGTCCGACTTGTCCAGCCCCAGCATCACCGTGCGCACCTTCTCCAGGTCCATGACGCTCATTTTCGTCGAGGCGATCATGTGCTTGATCGGCACGGCCTTCGACTCGTAGAGCACCGAGCCGCCCTTTTCCTGCCACTGCTTGATCACCGCGCCGGAAGCCGACACGCCCACGTCGCTGAACCCGTTTTCCACGAAGAAAGGTACTGCGTCCTGATACCGGGTCGTGCGAATGTCCGCCTTGGTCGAGTCGATGCCGAGGTCGCGCATCGTGGCGCGCGTGATCACCGCGGTGATCGAATCCGGGTCGGGCATTCCGAAGCTCTTTCCCTTCATGTCTGCCGGCTGCTTCATCTTCGCGTCGCCCTTCACGAAGAAACGGGCTTTGTAGTCCGTGTACCCCTTGGTCAGCGCCACCAGCTGGTACTTGCCGTCGCGCAACGATACGAGCGAATGATGAGCCGGGTGCACGAACGCGAGGTCGTACTGCTGCTCGTCCAGCCCCTTCCTGAGGACCGGGTACTGGTCGACGGGGAGGATTTTGACGGTGGTCTTGAGCTGCTTTCCAAGCAGGTCGGCCAGATCCCTGTACTTCTCGCGGATCTCCGAGGGCGTGACGTAGTACGTGACGCCTTCGTTGACCGCCAGGATGAGTTCGGCCTGTGCGGGCACCGTGGTGAGCACCGCGACTGCGAACGATGCGAGTAGGGAGGCGAGCAATTTCATGTGTTTTCTCCGAAAATTGGATTTTTGCAGCTGAGCCATCCACTTAAAGCAACAAACGTACCCACGTCATAAAGACAGGGCAGATCGGGGACGGCCGCAAGCTTCTCGTCAGGTTCGGGGTGCCCCGGAGGACCTCAGGCGCTCCGATACTTTTCCTTCGCCCCGCGGGCGAGCGCCATGCCGTGCCCGGGCCGCTCGGGAACGCTGAAGCACCCGTCCCTGCATTCAGGCATCTCTTCGAAAAGATCGGGCGGCGTCCAGTCGATGAACTCAACGAGGAAGCCGTTCGGGAGTGCGCCGACGACTTGGAGCGACAGCTCGTGCACAACGTGCGGCGCGACCGCGATCTGGTGCGCGGCCGCATGGCGGCCGATGCGCATCGTCTCGGAAAAGCCGTTGGCGCGGCAGACGTCCGGCATGAGAACCCTCGCGGCGCGGCGCTCGACGAGGTCGCGGAACTCGAAGCGCGTGTAGTTGTTCTCGCCGGTCGCAACGGGGATCTTGATGCCGTGCGCGACTTCGGCGCAGGCCGCGATGTCGTCGGCGAGCACCGGCTCCTCGTACCACACGAGGTCGAACTCTTCGAGCACTTGCGCCTGCCGTATGTTCGCCAGCACGTCCAGACGCTGGTTGACGTCCACCATCATGCGCACCCCATCGCCCAGCGCGCGGCGCACCGCACCGACGCGTTTCGCGTTCTCGCGCGGATCGGCGTGGTGGATCTTCATCTTGTAGTACTTGCACCCGAGCGCGGCGTATTTCTCGGCCTCGGCGATGAGCTCGCGCTCACTGTACTTCGACCAGCCGCCGCTGCCGTAAGCGGGGATTCGGTCCGTCACCGCGCCCCAGAGCTTGTAGAGCGGAAGCCCCGCCGCTTTGCCGGCGATGTCCCACAGGCCGATATCGAGCGCGGAGAGCGCGTAGGCCGCGACGCCCTGCTTCTTCATCCCCATGTCCGTGCGGAACATCTTTTCCCAGAGACGCTCGACGAAGAGCGGGTCTTCGCCGATGAGAACGGGCGCGAGACGCGTCTCGAGATAGGCGTGGACGGCCTCCGCGCCTCCTCCGCCGAAGACCAGGCTGTACCCGAGGCCCTTCACCCCCTCGTCGGTCGAGATCTCCGCGACGACGAGCTTTTGCTGCGCATAGTTCAGCGCCATGGGTTTCGGCGTGGGAACGGCGAGGACGAAGGCGTCGATGGAGGTGATTTTCATGGTGCTTTTTTCTAGACGTCGGGCGCCGGACGGTCAATTCGCAGCTAACCCGCCAAACCCACGGCCCAATCGACGGTGAAGGCGACGCCGTAGGCGACGGCCAGGGCGAGCACGAATACGACGAGGCCCCGCACTGCGGTTTTCGGAACGCCGATCTCATCCAGGTGGCGCTTGATAAAATAGGCTGCCACGAAAAATGCGATCGTCGAAATCACGAGGCCGAGCATCCGCGCATTGTACCGAGGGTCTGCCGATCCGCCGCGCCCCCTCCCCGGCTTGCCGACACGGACGGAATCGTGCATCCTGATGCTCGGAAAGCGAACGCCGGATCCGATAGCCTCAGACTCTCCATAGCGGCCCTGAGCCGCATCCAAAG
>VBDE01000205.1 GCA_005883665.1 Betaproteobacteria bacterium | reverse complement strand
ATCCAGGCCGAGCCCCCTCCCGTCTCCCAGGCATTGTTGTCCTGCGGCCAGGTCTCGTTGCCCTTCTCGCCGCGCGCGGGGATGGTGTAATGGCGCCACAACTGCTTGCCGGTCTCCGGGTCCCAGCCGTCGATGAAACCGCGCACCCCGAACTCGGCGCCCGAAATTCCGGTGATCAGCACGCCGTTCGCGACCAGGGGCGCGCCGGTGAGCGAAAAACCGTCCTTCCATTCGGCGACCTTCGACTTCCACACCTCCTTGCCGTTCTTCGCGTCGAGCGCGATCACGTGAGCGTCCAGCGTGGTGCGGTAGACCTTGCCGTTGTAGATCGCCGCGCCCTTGTTGGATACGCCGCAGCACACGACGCGCGGCGTCTCGGCCGGCCAATCGAGCGTCTGCTTCCAGATCTGCTTGCCGGAGACGGCGTCGATCGCGACCGTCGCCCTGGCGTTGGTGACGTACATCACGCCGTCATAGACGATCGGCTGCGCCTGCTCGCCCCAGTTGTTGTCGAGGCTCAGGTTCCACACCGGCACCAGGCGCCTGACGGTGTTCTTGTCGATCTGCCTGAGCGGGCTGTAGCGCTGCAGGTGATAGCCCATGCCGTGGGTGAGGATGTTGTCCGTATTCTTCCCGTCGTTCCTGAGGTCATCGAGCGTCTGCGCGGTCACCGCGGCGGTGGAGAAGAAAAGAACGGCTGCGGCCGATGCGATGAATTTCATGAGGTCCCCCTGATGGCAAAGATGCGTGCCGGCCACGTCTCGTCTTCTTCAGCTTCGGCTCGCCCCGAGGCGGTCATGTTGCACCTTCAGCGACTCGCCGTAAATAGTCCGGGCCGGCCCTTTATTTGGAAGCTGGAGTTGGCCTAGAATCCGGTTTGTCGAGGAGGACGTCATGCACGAGATGAAACGGCGGGACTTCATCCGCGGCGCAACGCTCGGCGCGCTCGCGTTCACGGTGGGCGGCGCCCAAATTCTCCTGACCGCGCGCGAGGCGCGTGCCCAAGGCGTGCCCTTCCGCCTGTTGAAGGCCAGCGAAGCCGACACCCTGGAGGCATTGGGGGAGACGCTCGTTCCAGGCGCACGCGCGGCGGGCATTTCGCATTTCATCGATCAGCAGCTTTCGGTTCCGCCCGAAGAGGCGCTGCTCGAGGCCCGCATCCTCAACGTCAAGCCCCCTTATGCGAATTTCTACCGGGCCGCGATCGGCGCGATCGACAGGGCGAGCGAGGCGCGCGAGGGGCGTCGCTTCGCGCAGCTCGATACCCCCTCGCAGCGCGAGTTCGTCGACCTGATGCGCCAGGGGAAGGTCGACGGCTGGCAAGGGCCGCCCGGGCCGTTCGTCTACTTCGTGACTCGCAGCGACGCCGTCGACGTGGTCTACGGAACGGTGGAAGGTTACGAATCCCTCGGCATCCCGTACATGCCCCACATCGCGCCCGAGAAGAGGTGGTGACATGGCCAAGCTCGAAAAAGTCGATGTCGTCATCGTCGGCGCGGGGGCGTCGGGCTCGGTCTATGCCGCAGTGCTGGCGAAGACCGGCAAGAAAGTCGTGGTGCTGGAGCAGGGGCCGGACTGGAAACTCTCCGATCTGATCAGCTCGGATTTCTGGGGAAGGCGGATCAAGACTGCCGGAGCTCCATTCATGCTGGAGGGCAGGAACCCGGTGGGGTACGGCTACCAATCGGGCTGGGGCGTCGGCGGAGCCGCGCTGCACTATTTTGCGAACTTCCCGCGCCTGCTGGCGAACGACTTCAAGGTGAAAAGCGAGCACAACCGCGGGCTCGACTGGCCGATCTCCTACCAGGACCTCGCGCCTTACTACGACAAGGTGGCGCGCGACGTCGGCGTCTCCGGCGACGCCAAAGCCGAGGAGATCTGGAGGCCGGCGGGCGCCCCCTACCCGATGCCGCCGATGAAGACCTTCCGCAACGGCGACATCTGGCTGAAGGGCTTCGAAGCGGTCGGCATACGCATGGTGCCCGCGGCGGTCGGCATGAACTCGACCGACTACAAGGGGCGCCCGGCGTGCATCTACGACGGCTGGTGCCATGTCGGCTGCCCGACCGGCGCGCTCTCCAATCCGCTGGTCACTTATCTGGGCGACGCGAGAAAAGCCGGAGCCGAGGTACGCGCGTGGAGCACGGTCACCCGCGTGCTCACCAATACCAAGGGCACTCGCGTCACCGGCGTCGAGTACTACGACCAGAAGAAGGAAAGGCAATTCCAGCCGGCGAGCGTCGTGGTGCTCGCCGCCTGGTCGGCGCAGAACCCGCGCATCCTGCTCAATTCCGCGAACGGCGCGCACCCGAAGGGCCTCGCCAACCGGAGCGGCCTGGTCGGCAAATACATGATGACGCATTTCGCCTCGGGCACCTGGGCGATTTTCGACGAAAACGTCCAGAACCACATGGGCACTACCGGCGCGCAATACATGTCCTACGACCGCTACGGCAAGACCAGCCACAAGGGCGCTTTCGGCAGCACGTTCATCGTCGCCGGTTCCGCGCTGAAGACGAGCGACCTCGGCGGGTTCGCCAATGCGCGGCTCGACCTGTTCGGTGCCGACCTCCACGCGTTCATGAAGCGCGCCGCGCGCGGGCTGACGCGTATCAACGCTTTTGGGGAGGAAATGCCGAACGTGGAGAATCGCGTCGAGCCGGCGAGCGACAAGGACGAGTTCGGCATGCCGCTCGGCAGGATCATCCACAGCTACGACGAGGACGTCGCGCGCGTGTGGAATGCGAATTTCGAGGAAGGGCTGAAAATCGCCAACGGCGCCGGCGCCAAGGAAGCCTGGTCCGGTCGCGGGGCTATCCCGACGATCCACCTGATGGGAGGGACCATCATGGGCACGGGCGCGGGCAACTCGGTGGTGAACAGCTTCGGCCAGACGCACGAGATCCCCAACCTGTGCATCGCCGGGCCGGGGATCTTTCCCACGAGCGGCGCTTCCAACCCGACCTACACGATCTTTGCCCTTTCGCTGCGCGGCGCGGAGCAGCTCGTGGGGAAGTGGAAGGCGATCGTCGCCTGAACGCCTGGAGTCGGTCCAGCGCTAGGCCTTGATCCCGAGCAATCGGGACGCGGTATCGCCCAGCATCGCCGCGCGCTCGGCGTCGGAGAGGCCCGGCGTGTCGAGGATGTGGTCGACCGAGGTTTTCATCCATGGAAACGGGTAGTCGGTCCCCATGACGATCTGGCCCGAGCCGACCTCAGCGACCAGATGGCGCAGCGCTTCGGGCGTGAAGACGATCGAGTCGTAGTAGAGCTGGCGCAGGTACTCGGTCGGTCGTTTCTTCAGCGGTTTCGGACAACGATCCGGGAAAGTCACGCAGCCTGCGTCCGAGCGCGCGGCGTAGGAGGGCAGGTAGCCTCCGCCATGGGCCGCGCAGATCTTGAGGCCGGGGAAGCGGTCCAGCGTTCCCTCGAAGATCAGGTGCGAGAGCGCGATCGTCGTGTCGAGCGGATTGCCGATGACGTTGCCGAGGCCCCCGCTGCCTCTGAGCCTCTGCTCGAATCCTGCGGTTCCCCCTTGAGGATGGATGAAAATCAGGCAGCCGAGCCGCTCCGCCTTCGCCCAGAACGGATGAAACTTCGGGTCGGACAGCTCCTCGCCTGCGACGTTCGCGCCGATCGAGCCGCCGCGCAGGCCGAGCTTCCTCACGCCTTCCTCGAGCTGCTCGGCGGCGAGATCCGGGTGCTGCAAGGCCACGGTCGCAAAGGCGACGAAGCGCTGCGGCTGGGACGCGCACAGCTCGGCGAGCTTCTCGTTCTGGATCTTGATGAGCGCTCGCGCGAGATCGCGCTCCGCCTTGTACCAGTAGGGATTGATGCTGAGCGCCTCGACGTCGATGCCTTGCTCGTCCATCGCGCGGATGCGATCCTGCCCCATGATCAAGGTCTGAGGCTCGACCTTCAGCCCCATCAGCGCCATGGCCTCCGGCACGGCGCAGTGTGCATGCACATCGACGGTCTTCACGCGGCGGCCGCTCACCACGACCTCGCGGCGCCTTCTCGCCGGTTGCGCCTGCGCGTCCCGCGCGGCGAGGAGATCGCAGCCGACAAAGGCGATTGCGGCCATGGCGCCTGCCGAATTCCGGATGAAGTCTCTGCGAGTGGTCATGGGGCGGCGCGAATTCCGGTTTCCCGGATCATAATGCGCCTATGGGCATGTCCGCAATTCGAGTGGAAGGCGGCCGCAAGTGAGCGATCAGGACGCCGTTGCCCTGACCCGGTCGCTGCTGCAATTCGACACGGTGAATCCGCCGGGCCGGGAACGCGACTGCGCGCGCCATCTCGGCGCGCTGCTCGAGGGCTGGGGTTTCAATGTCGCTTACCATGAATACGCCGAGGAACGCACCAGCGTGATCGCGCGTGCGGGCGGCTCGGAATCCAGGCCGCCGCTGTGCCTGACCGGGCATATCGACACGGTGCCGCTCGGCGCCAGAGCCTGGTCGCGCGACCCGTTCGCAGGGGAAGCCGACGGCGACCGGCTCTACGGGCGCGGCTCCTCCGACATGAAGGCGGGTGTCGCGGCGATCCTGCTCGCGGCGCGCAAGCTCGCGAAGAAATTTCCGGGCACGCCGGGCCTCGTCATCGTGCTCACCGCCGCGGAGGAGGGCGGGTGCATAGGGTCGGAGCATCTCG
>VBDE01000204.1:8841-10679 GCA_005883665.1 Betaproteobacteria bacterium | reverse complement strand
GCAACCAGACGGTCGTCAGCGCAAGCACCTTCGACACGACTTCCAAGCCGGTGTTCGGCCTCGAGGCCGAATTGCGCAACAGGACGGGCTTTGCCCTGGGCGGCGAGGTCTTCTACTACAAGAACGATCTGGTCGCGACCGGAACGGGGGCCATCAGCCAGCAGCAGGTGGTCGCAATCATGGCGAACGGGAAGTATTACCTCCACGCTGCGGACTGGTTCTATCCTTTCGCGGGCGCCGGTGTGGGCTTCGCCGATGCCCTCTATAGCGGTGGCCTCAAAGGGACCCAGGGCGGGACGGCCTACCAGGGTTTGGTGGGCATGGAATTCCGCTTCGGGTCGGTCGGTCTCCAGGTGCAGTACAAGTATCTCGCCGCCACAACCGGGACGACCGGCAAAGAAGTGAAGGTCGGCGGCAGCGGCGTTCTTGCCGGAGTCAGCATCATTTTTTGAGACGTCCCGCGCCGCCCGCGCAGGCGCCGACCGTCATTCCGGCCGGATGCCTGCGTCCCCGATTACTTTCCCCCACTTCGCGATTTCGGATTTTATATACGCGCCGAATTCCTCCGGCGAGTTGCCGACAGGTTCGAAGCCCTGGTCGGCGAGCCGCGCGCGCGTTTCCGAAACGGCGAGAATCTTGACGATATTCTCATGCAATCGGGCGATCACCGCGGCCGGCGTGCGGGCCGGCGCGAGCACCCCGTACCACGTTGAGGCTTCATAGCCGGGGACGCCCGCCTCGGCAGTCGTCGGCAGATCCGGCAAGGCCTGGGAGCGCCGCGAACTCGTGACCGCGACCGCGGCGAGCTTGCCCGATTTCACGTGCGGCATCGCCGCCGGCATGGTCGCGAAGTACAGCTGCACTTGTCCCGACAAGACGTCGACGATCGCCGGGCCGGCGCCCTTGTACGGCACGTGCACGATGTCGGCGCCAGCGAGGATGCGAAACAGCTCGCCCGCCAGATGCGACGAGCTGCCCACGCCCGCCGAAGCGAAGTTGAGCGTCCCTGGCTTCGCCTTCGCAAGCGCGATGACTTCCTTCACCGTTCTCGCCGGTATCGAGGGATGCACCACGAGGATATTCGGCGTGGAGGCCACGAGGCTTACCGGGACGAAATCCGCGACGGGATCGAAAGCCAGGTTCTTGAACAAGCTGACGTTGATCGCATTGGGCGCGACGTTGCCCATCAGGATCGTGTAGCCGTCGGGTACGGCGCGCGCCGCGAGCTCGGTGCCGAGGTTGCCGCTCGCCCCGCCGCGATTTTCCACCAGCACGCTCTGCCCGAGGGTCTCTCCCAGCTTCTGCGCCACCATCCGTCCGACGATGTCGGTGCCGCCGCCGGGCGGGTAGGCGACGATCATGCGGATCGGCTTCGCGGGATAGACCTGGGCTTGGGCCGACGCCGAGACCGCGAGCGCGGCGAGCGCGCACGCTTTTACGGCATGGAAACCCATGTCCGGATATTACAGGACCCTAAGCGATGTAGTCCTGATGGGTTAGCCCGCAGGACTATCTCGTACACGTTGCTTTATTGTTGTAGGGCCACGCTATCTACCGGCGATATTGCCGAGAACGGGAGGTAAGAACCATGAAAAGCAGGGAGGTAAGAACCATGAAAAGCGTTTTGAGTCTGGCGTTGCTGGTTGGGCTGGGGCTATCGGCGACCGCTGTGCAAGCTTGGGGCACCCCGGACGGCACCCCGGACACCTGTGGGGCCAGCACTTTCCCCGCGACAGGGCAGACGACCTCGTTCCCGCCGCTTACTAAAACGACTGACTCCCCGGTGCGTGATGACGGCGTCGTGCGGGCAGGAGGGGCGCTGAGGTACCAGAACAACG
>VBDE01000204.1:0-8689 GCA_005883665.1 Betaproteobacteria bacterium | reverse complement strand
AAGGAGCTGCATAGCATCGTCGATTTCGGGACCTTCCAGCCGGCGGTGGATCCGGCCTTTAATAACAACCCGGGGTTGCTTGCCACTTGCCATGTGGACGAATGCAGCCTCACCGCGAGCGGCGCCTACTGGTCGTCGACGAGCGACGCCAGCTCTCCCCTCCTGAGGGCGTGGTTCGTGTCCTTCGCCGACGGCTTCTCGGATTTCGCCTCTAAGGCCCTCTTCTTCTTTGTCCGTGCCGTGCGGGGCGGCTGCCTGCCGGGGGGTTGATTCTTAGCTCATTCGGATCATTTGATCGTTTCATGGGGGGGTCTGGGGGGCATTTGCCCCCCAGAGTTTTGCGCCCATGTCCCCTCCCGCCTTCGTGAAGACGCGAAGCGCCGGAGCCCGAGATAGTCCGCGCGGACTATCTCGTGACGCGTTATTTCATTGCGGCAGGGTTATGCTATCCATACGGCGAAACAGCCGAAACGAAGGGATCGGAGGAGGCCCAATCCCGGACCATACACAGCTTGCGGTGCACTGACATGCTATACGAGATTACTGTTGAGGCGGGTTATCTCAAGGCAGACCTGTTCAACCGGCAAACGGCCGAGGAAACGCGAGAGGCTCTTGTCGCCATTGCGGCTGAGGCGCGCAAGCACAAGTGCTCGCAGATCCTCATATCGTTTCATACTTCGAGGCCGATATTCAAAGTCGAGCAGTACGGACTGCCTAATTACTTCAAAGAACTCGGCAGAATTGCGCTGACGGGCGATTCCGCCGAGCTCAGGATCTCCCAGCAGTACATCGAGTCGCTTGCGCGGCAGCACGGGATCAATGTCCGGTGCTTTCCCAACGAACAAGCGGCACTCTATTGGTTCAAAGACCGGCGCTGGCTGCCGGACCGGCGCCAGCGCCAGGAGCCATGGGAGCAACAAGAGCGACGCGAGCAGCTTCACCGCC
Organism: Betaproteobacteria bacterium; assembly: GCA_005883665.1. Classification (GTDB taxonomy): domain Bacteria; phylum Pseudomonadota; class Gammaproteobacteria; order Burkholderiales; family SG8-39; genus VBDM01. The sequence continues at coordinate 7,744 of VBDE01000204.1, read as the reverse complement.
GCAGCTTGGAAAGCATCGGTCTGGACTCAGCCGGACGCATCCCCGTCTGAGGGGCAGATCCGCCGCGACCCCCGGACGGGTCCCGCTCATGCGCCGGCTGACCCCGTCTTGTCATCTCCCGCAGGGGGCAGCAAGATAGACGTTTAGCGCGACAAGTTGTGAAGAGAGAGGGGATGTGCAATTGTCCTGCCCGCAATATTTGCGGTTGGCTCCTATCGTTTTGCTGTTGCTCCTTGCCGGCTGCGGCGGTGAGGTAGGCGGTGGGGTAGGGAGTGAGGGCGGCGGGAACAGCGGGGGAAGCAACAATTCGATAGCCGTACGCGGCAGGGTTTTCGATGCTTCAGGTGCGTCGGATGTGCCACTTGCCGGTGTCACGGTAACGCTGCGGGACGAAAGTCACACGCCGCTCTCCTCGGCGACGTCGGCAGGCGACGGAACGTACACCCTCGTCAATGTGCCTGCTTCCAGGAAAGTCTTCATCAGCACCGGAAAAGCGGGTTACGTGAACTGCAATTCAAGGATATTTTCTCTCTCTGCAAACAGCAGAGTTTCTCTCATCATTGTCTCCGAATCAGCAGCAAAGAGAACGGCTGATGCAATGAACGGCAGCGTCGGCGCAAGTTCCTGGAACGATGCTTTTTATTCCGGGAAGAGCTGGTTTGGCATGAATTACCGGAATATATCGGGCAATGAGATTCCAGGTCTGGAAATTCACTCGACGCCCGGGAATGCAAGCATCAAGTACAACAACGGCTCTGATTCTTTCTCAGCGACGCCACCGACGACTTCGTCGATCGCCCAACCGCTGGTCGGCGGTTTCAGTGCTGCAACGGGCAATTACACATTCGTCACCAATTTTTTCCAGACTGTCGAGCTGCCCTTGATTCAAGGGGAGATGGGCTACTCGTTTAATTCTTCCATTGCCCGCTCTCTAGTCTGGGGGTCGGCTAAATCAGGTACTAACAACGCACTGTTCGGCATCGCCTCCTCCGGATCTTCGGCCGTCGCCGTCGGGGCGCTAGGAACCATCCTCACTTCTTCTGACGGTATTTCCTTTACGCCAGGTTTCTCCAATGTCGCGGCCAATCTCAACGGCATTGCGACCTCGGGAGCGGAATTCGTTGCCGTGGGAGACTCGGGAACGATCGCCACTTCGTCGGACCTCGTTACCTGGACACGACGGACCTCCGGAACCGCGAACCGCCTGCGGGGCGTGGCGTGGACCGGTTCGCAGTACCTGGCCGTCGGCGATTCGGGAACGATCCTGGCATCGCCGGATGCGGCGAACTGGACGATACGGACATCCGGGACGACGAACGACCTGTACGGCGTTGCAGGCAACGGGACCCAGAATGTCGCGGTAGGCGCTGCAGGCATCGTGCTCGCTTCGCCGACGGGCTCGGTATGGACGCGAAGGATTTCGAAAGACGGTGGTGATCTCCATAGTGTGGTCTGGTCCGGAGTTCAGTTCTTGATTGCGGGTCACGGTTTCTCATACAACGTACAGACCTCTTTTGATGGAATAACCTGGACGGGTCAGGTGGTTTACGACGGCGGGCTGAACGCTGCCGCATGGTCTGGGGCTCAGTTCTTCGCGGTCGGGCTGTCGGGGCTCAGCAAGACATCTCCTGACGGCACCAGCTGGACCGCTGGCCCAGCATTCAGTACGACGCCAAACGGTGTCACATGGTTCAAGGGCAAGTTCATTGCCGTAGGGATGAATGGGCAAATCGATACGGCGACTCCCGACAATTCCGCTGCCGGCCGCGTTCTTTTCAATACTCTATACGGTATTACCTCCTCCGGATCTTCGGCCGTGGCGGTCGGGTCGCTCGGGACGATCTTGACTTCTTCCAACGGTATTTCCTTCAGGCCATGTTCCTCCAATATCGCGGTCAAGCTCAACGGCATTGCGACCTCGGGAGCGGAATTCGTTGCCGTGGGAGACTCGGGAACGATCGCCACTTCGTCGGACCTCGTTACCTGGACACAACGGACCTCCGGAACCACGAACCGCCTGCGGGGCGTGGCGTGGACCGGTTCGCAGTACCTGGCCGTCGGCAATTCGGGAACGATCCTGGCATCGCCGGATGCGGCGAGCTGGACGATACGGACATCCGGGACGACGAACGACCTGTACGGCGTTGCAGGCAACGGGACCCAGAACGTGGCGGTAGGCGATGGGTGGACCCTCCTCACTTCGCCGACGGGCTCGGAATGGACCCCAAGGGCATCGCAGGGAGGGAAGGTTCTCCGCAGTGTGGTCTGGACCGGAGCTCAGTTCTTGATTGCGGGTGACTGGCCCTCCCTGCAGACTTCCTTTGATGGAATAAGCTGGATGAGTCGGCAAGCCGCAATGGGCGGCACGATGAACGCTGCCGCGTGGTCTGGGGCTCAGTTCTTCGCGGTCGGGGAGGGGGGCTCGGGCCAGAAATCTCCCGACGGCATCAGCTGGACTCGTGTCCCACCGGCCGGCACGCTGCTGAATGGGGTCACTTGGTTCAAGAGCGAGTTCCTTGCGGTAGGGATGTATGGAGGGATCTTCGCGCTTCGTTGAGGTGCGGCGGCAGGTAGAGTAAATCGGCGCTCGTAATGACACGCGAGTCGCTAGTTCACGAACGGCAGCGCGACCGGCTTGCGGCTTTTCGCCGACTGCTCGATTGCGAGCGTCACTTCGAGCGTGCGGCGCGCTTCGCGCGGGGTGGCGAGCGCGCAGGCCTTGCCGAGTGCGAGGTGGTCGAGCCAGGCGCGCGTTTCGTTGGCGATCGGTCCCCAGAACTCGCCGAGCGCCCAGTCGCCGGGAGTCCCGCTCTGCAGGAACACCATGTTGACGGAGTGATCAGGCAGGTAGACGTGGGGGACGCCTTTCTCGCTGTACATCAGCTGATCGGTGTGATCGTCGTCCAGGATGATCACGCCTTCGGTTCCGAGCACTTCCAGGCGCGCCGCGTGCCCGAGCGCCGGATATTTTTCCGGTAGCGCGTAGCTCACGCCGAGGTTCGCGACCGCCCCGTCGCTGTAGCTGAGGATCGCCCAGGTGACGTCGTCGGTGTCGTGGCCGGCTTCCTTCAGGACACCCTTCTGTCCGCGCGCGAAAACCTCGGTCACGTGCGCGCCCTCGAGCCCACCGGGGTCGCGCCGGGGTTGCGCTTGAGCATGGCGAGCGCCTGCGAGCGCGAGTTGTAGACGCGCGCGCTCGCGCCGACGATCCTGCCGACTCGCCCTTGCATCACCTGCTCCTTGGCGATCAGGTAGCGCTCCTTGTAGCGCCGGCTGTAGCCGACGCGCAGGTTCGCGCCGCGCTTTTCCGCCGCGGCGAGGATGCCGTCGGCTTCGGACAGGGTGAGAGCAAGCGGTTTTTCCACCAGCACTGTTTTGCCCAGCTCGAGCGCCTGCATGACCGGCCTCAGGTGCTCGCCCTCGCTCGTCGCCACGATCACCGCGTTCACTTCGGGACGCGAGATCGCAGCGAGGTTGTCGCCCGAATGAAACTGCGCGCCGATTCTCTGCGCGAGATCGCGCGCGCGCGCCGGATCGGCGTCCGAGATCGCGATGAAATTGACGGCAGGATGCCCGGCGGCAAGCCCCGCGCGCAGGCTCCCGATGCGCCCGGCGCCGACCACGGCGATCCCCAGCTGCTTGCGATCGATCATATCGCTACTCGGCTCTGATGCCGGCCTCGCGCGCGAGCCGGCCCTTCTTCTCGAACTCCGCCCTGATGTGCTCGGTGAACTCCTCGGGCGAGGCGCTCGCCTTGAGCTCGACGCCGCGCTCGATGAAGCGCTTGGTCAGCTCCGCGTCGCTCACGGCTTTCGCAACTGCCTGCTGTAGGCGCACGAGAGTGTCGCGGGGCGTTCCCGCCGGCGCGACCATCCCGTTGAAGGTGATGTCCTCGTAGCCCGGCACGCCCGCCTCGTCCACGGTCGGGACGTCGGGAAGAAGCGCCGAGCGCGTGAGGCTCGTGACGGCGATCGCGCGCACCTTGCCCGCCTTGATTTGCGGGGTGGACGTGCTCACTTGATCGAACATCATCGCGACCTGGCCGCTGATCACGTCGATGAGCGCCTGCGAGTTGCCCTTGTAGGGGACGTGGAGCATCGTGACGCCCGCCTGGCGGTTGAAGAGCTCGGCCGCCATGTGGCCGGTCGAGCCGTTCCCGGAGCTCGCGTAGGAGATTTTGCCCGGCTGCGATTTTGCGAGCGCGACGAGCTCCTTCACCGACTGCGCGGGGAGGGCGGGATTGACGACGAGCACCTGGGGCACGAGGCAGGTGAGCGTAATGCCGGTGAAGTCCTTCAGCGGATCGTAGCCGGGGCTCGCCACGATCAGGGGCACCGTTGCGAAGGTGTTCGCCACCGCGAGCACCGTATAGCCGTCCGCGGCCGATTTCGCGACGAACTGCGTGCCCACGAGGCTCGACGCCCCGGGCCGGTTCTCGACGAGGACCGGCTGGCCCAGGCTTTTCGAAACCTGATCGGCGAGCGTGCGCGCGACGATATCGACGTTGCCGCCCGCCGCGAGCGGAACGATGATGCGGATCGCGCGATGGGGATAGTCGGCGGTCGATTGCGCGAGCGCGGCGGGGCCGCATCCCGAAAGGACCGCCGAGAGGAGAATCCGGGCAAGCCTCATATTGGCTCCGATTGTATTATGCTCGACATCCACCCATGTCGATCGACTGGAACGCATTCACTCCCGCATCGGCCGTGATCGGCGGCGCGATCATCGGCGGCGCCGCGGCGCTCTTCGCCGTGCTGAACGGCCGCATCGCGGGTGTCAGCGGCATTCTCGGGGGCCTCGCGCGCCCGCAGGCCGGCGACGTCTCCTGGCGGATCGCCTTCGTCGCGGGCCTGGTCGCCGCGCCGCTCGCCTGGGGTCTCCTCGCCGCGCTGCCGGAGATCCGCGTCGAGGCGAGTTTCCCCGCGCTGGTGGCAGCGGGGCTGCTGGTGGGCATCGGCACCCGCTACGGCGGAGGATGCACCAGCGGCCACGGTATATGCGGCGTCTCGCGAGCGTCGCCGCGCTCGATCGCGGCAACGCTCGCGTTCACGGCCGCGGGATTTGCGACCGTGTACCTCGCGCGCCACCTGATCGCGCCGTGAGGTCCTCGATGTATACGGCCGCTTCCTTCGCAGCGGGCTTCGTCTTCGGGCTCGGGCTCCTCGTTGCCGGGATGGCGAATCCGGCGAAGGTGCTCGGCTTTCTCGACCTCGCCGGCGCCTGGGATCCTTCGCTCGCGCTCGTCATGGCCGGCGCCGTCGCGGTGGGCGCGGGCGCTTTTGCGTTCATGAAAGAACGCACGCGGACGCTCCTCGGTGCGCCGGTGCTCCTCCCGAGCCCGCGCCGCATCGACAGGCGGCTCATCCTCGGCGGCCTCGTGTTCGGCGTGGGCTGGGGGCTGGCAGGCATCTGCCCGGGACCCGCGCTGGTTCTGGCCGGCGCCGGTTCGGCGAAGGGGCTCACTTTTCTCGCCGCGATGATCGCGGGAAACGGGGTATTCGAATTCCTCGAGAAGAAAAAGCGCGCGGCGCCCGGCCCCGCGCCAATGCGCTCGCCGTAGCGCCCCATGGCGACCGCGAAACCCAAGCGCAAATCCGGGCTCAAGCGCGCCCCCGCGAAGCGCACGCCGAGGAAGGCCAAGCCCGGCACGCGCGGCCTCTTGCCGGAGCAGTGCCGGCTCGACTCGCTCTCCGGCGACGCCGAGGAAGCGCGCGTCAGGATAGCGCGCGAAGGCGGCCTGGTTGTCGGCGCCTACAGCGATCCGCTCGGGAAGAACGCGCTCCTCCTCGCGATTCTTCCGATCGAGCGCATCGAGCCGACGCCCTTCCAGCGCGACCTTTCGCAGGCGCATCACCGCAAGCTCGCCGATGTCCTCGACCGCACGGGAATGTTTCTCGACCCGGTGATCGCGGTGACCGCGCCGGAAGGAGGCTTCTGGACGCCGAACGGCCGCCACCGGCTGGAGGCGATGCGAAGGCTGGGCGCAAGGGCGATCACGGCGCTCATCGTGCCCAAGCGCGAAGTCGCCTGGCAGATCCTCGCCCTCAACACCGAAAAGGCGCACAACCTGCGCGAGAAGTCGCTCGAGGTGATCCGCATCACCCGAGGCTTATTGGAGAACGCCGAGGACGCGAAGCGCGCGGAAAACCAGTTCTCTTTCTACCTGGAAGAAGCCTCGCTCGTGACGCTCGGCGTGTGCTACGAGAAGAGCGGCAAGTTCGCCGGCGGCGCCTACAACCCGATCGTGCGGAGGCTGGAGAGGTTTTCGGAGGAGCCGCTGTCGAAGGCCATCAAGGCGCACGAGAAGCACGCCGACATGCTCATGGATCTGGATGCGCGCGTCGCCGAGGTCATCGCGAAGCTGAAGGCCCGGGGCTTCGTCAGCCCGTACCTGCGCGCCTTCGTCGTAGCGCGCGTGAATCCCCTGCGCTGGATCCAGGGCGAGCCCCCACCGCTGGAAGAAGTCCTGAAGACCATGCGCGAGCGCGCCGCGAAATTCAACACGGAGAAAATCAAGCAGGAAGACCTCGCGACCGCCGGCGGAGCGCCCGACACAGAAGACTAGCGCCTCAGGGCGCGGTGGCGCCCGCTGCGAGCAGCCGGGCGAAGTCATCGAGCTCGTTTCGGTTGAGGTCGGAGACCAGCCAGAAGCCCATGCCGTTCTTGGCGAAGTGCTCGATGTTGAAGCCGTCGTGCGCAAGCATCTGCTCGGTCTTCTGCGCCTCGACGGGCCAGACGAACACGTCGATCAGGTGCTGGCGCCGCTTGTAGACGAGCACCGCCACCGGTTGGGCGCCGATGTAATCGAGCCGCCCGCCGGCAAGCTCGAAGCCGGACGCGGAAAGATCCGCGACCGGCGGCGAGAACGCGAGCCGAGCGCTCAGCCACGGCTTGACCGTATGCTGGTCGGAGGACGCGACGTCGTAAGGCCGGTTGGCGAGCGTCGCGCGCACGTGGCTCGCGAGCACCTCCTGTGTGATGCGCTCGTCTTCGTTTGGGCGCATATATCCCAGCGCCACCACCCACGTGACAAGTGCGACCGCGGCAAACGAGGCCGCCGGTCGCAGCCAATCCGCGGCCACGGCAAACGACCCCGCGGGTCTCAGCCATCTCCACCGCGCCGGCCGAGCGGAAACATTCTCCGGTCCGGATGGAATCGCGGCGCGCACGCGCGCTTCCAGCCACGCCGGCGCGGCGTGGTAGTCGGCCTTGTCGCGGATCGCCGCGGACATCTCGCGCAACCGCTCGCAAGCGGCGCGCACCGACGGATTTTCAGCCAGGTGCGCCTCGAGCTCGAGCGTCTTTGCCGGGTCGAGCTCGCCGTCGATGTAGGCGTGCAGCAGTCTGTTGGCTTCTTCGCGTGTCATTTGTGCACCTGCGTTCCGGAAATGTTGGGGGTGGCTCCCAGCGATTCTGCGAGCAGCCGGCGGGCGCGCGCGAGACGGGACATCACCGTTCCCATCGGCACGTCGGTGATACGCGCTATGTCCTTGTACGACAGGTCTTCCAGCTCGCGCAGGATCAGCGCCTCACGGAACTGGAGGGGCAGCGCGGCGATCGCCTCGTTGAGCATTTTTCGATCGAAGTTGCGCGCGGCTAGGATCTCCGGTCCGTCGTCCCCGGTGGGAATGAGCTCGACGAGGCCGTCGTCGAACCCTACCGTGTCCGCAGGACGGTTGATCTGCAGCCAGGTCAGGAAGGTGTTGCGCACGATGGAGAGAAGCCACGGCCTCGCCTCGCCGCG
>VBDE01000250.1 GCA_005883665.1 Betaproteobacteria bacterium | reverse complement strand
TCACGCTGGTGGGCCGCGCGACGCCGATGGCGTAGGAAACCTGAACCAGGCATTTCGAGGCGAGCCCCGCGGCGACGATGTTCTTGGCGACGTAACGCGCAGCGTAAGCTGCCGAGCGGTCCACCTTGGACGGGTCCTTGCCGGAGAACGCGCCGCCGCCGTGCGGAGCCGAGCCGCCGTAGGTGTCCACGATGATCTTCCGGCCGGTGAGCCCGCAGTCGCCCTTGGGGCCGCCGATCTCGAAGCTGCCCGTCGGATTGACGAGGTAGTTGACCTTTCCCTTGAGGTAATTCTTGGGCAGCACCGGCTTGATGATCTGCTCGATCACCGCCTCCTTGATCTGCTCGTGCTTCATTCCCGGCCCGTGCTGGGTCGAGAGGACGACCGTTTCGATGGAGTCGGGTTTGCCGTCCACGTACCTGATCGTGACTTGGGATTTTGCGTCTGGCCGCAGCCACGGCAGCCGCCCGTCGCGCCGGACTTCGGACTGGCGCTCTACCAACCGATGAGCGAGATAAATCGGAAGCGGCATGAGCTGCGGCGTCTCGTCGCAGGCGTAGCCGAACATGAGGCCTTGGTCTCCCGCGCCTTGCTCGAGGTCCAGGCCTTTGCCCTCGTCCACGCCCTGGGCGATGTTTTGCGACTGCTTGCCATAGGCAACGATCACCGTACAGGTATGGGTATCGAAGCCGATGGCAGGATCGCTGTAACCGATGCGCTTGATGGTCCTGCGCGCGACTTCATCGTAGTTGATCTGCGCGCCGGTGGTGATTTCGCCCGCGAGGACGACAAGGTTGTCCTTCACCAGCGTCTCCGCCGCGACTCGGGAGCGCTTGTCCTGCGCTAGAATGGCGTCGAGAACGGCATCGGAAATCTGGTCGGCGACTTTGTCCGGATGTCCTTCAGACACCGATTCGGACGTAAATAGATAGCTGCTCATGCTGGCGGCTTCCCCTGCGAAAAAAGGTTTGCCAGTCTAGCACAGCGATTTCGCCCACCCAACCCACACCATCCCACTTTCGGCCCATGCTATTCCTGCTGCGGTTGGCGGCGCGTCTCCCCCTGCCGCTGCTACACGCTCTGGGCTCTGTACTGGGGTGGATGGTCTACCTCGGCTCAAGGCGTTACCGGGGGGACTTCAAGCGCAACCTCGCCGCCGCGGGGCTGGGCGATTTTCGGCTGCGTCGCGCCGCCATCGCGGAGGCGGGTAAGAGCGTGACGGAGGTGGCGGCGGTCTGGCTGCGGCCGCTCGGACGGGTGGCCGGTCTAGTGGTCGAGGTGAATGGATGGGAGCACGTGGATGACGGGGCGAAACGCGGAAAAGGCGTCATCGTAGTGACGCCTCACATCGGCTGCTGGGAAATGGTCGGACAATACGTCGCAAGCCGCATGCCGATCACGGTGATGTACCGGACCCCCAAAATTCGGGCCCTCGAGCCGCTCATGCTGATCGGCCGCAGCCGCGGCGCGGCGATGAAAAGCGTTCCCGCCGATCTGCGGGGCGTGCGCTCGATGTTGAAGGCGCTCAAACGCGGAGAGGCGATCGGGCTGCTGCCCGATCAGGTGCCCGGTATCGGTGAAGGCGAATGGGTCGAGTTCTTCGGCAGGCTCGCCTACACCATGACGCTCGTCGGCCGGATCTCCGAGCAGACCGGCGCTCCGGTGCTGCTTTGCTGCGCCGAGCGTCTGCCCGGGGGACGCGGCTATCGCTTCATTGCGGAACCGATGCTCGCGCCGCGGCCGCCCGAGTCGCCGGTGCGGGCTCTCAACCGCTCTCTGGAGCGGCTGATTCGCCGTAACCCCGGGCAGTACCTGTGGGGCTATAACCGCTACAAAGTGCCCGCGGGGGTGCTTCCGCCGGGTGGCCGGTAAAAGGGAAGCCCGCCTTGCTGACCCGAATTGCCGTTGCCGTCGTTTGGATACTGCACTTCCTGCCGCTTGCCCTGCTCGCTCCGATCGGCTCCGCTCTGGGTTCGCTGCTGTACATCCTTGGACGCGAACGGCGCAACGTCTGTCTAATCAATCTTTCGCGCTGCTTCCCGGAGATGACGGAAAAGGAGCGTCTCGACCTTGCCAAAGCGCACTTCCGCGCCTTCGGCCGGAGCGTCCTCGAACGCTCGATTCTGTGGTGGGGACGGCGCGAACGCGTGATGCGGCTCGTGAAAATTGTGGGACTCGAGCGGATCCGCGCGCTCAAGGGACAGCCGCTCATCCTGCTCGCGCCGCACTTCGTCGGGCTGGACGCGGGCTGCACCCGCCTGACCTGCGAAATCGACATGGCGGGGATCTACGCGAGACAGAAGGACCCTTTCTTCGACGCGTTGCTCCTTTCCGGGCGAACGCGCTTCGGGCGCCAGCGCGCGATTTCCCGCCAGGAAGGCGTGCGCCCGGCGCTCGCCGCGCTGAAAGAGGGGATTCCGTTCTACTATCTGCCCGATCAGGACTACGGGCCTCGCGACGCGATTTTCGTGCCTTTCTTCGCCGCCTCGGCCGCGACCATCACCGGACTTTCGCGCATGACCCGGCTCACCGGCGCCCGCGTGCTGCCCTGTGTGACGCGCGCGCTGCCGGGCGGCGCCGGATACGAGCTGCAGTGCTATCCGGTCTGGGAGGATTTTCCGGGCGATGACGATGCTGCGGACGCGCGTCGCATGAACGCGTTCATCGAGGAGCGCGTGCGCGAAATGCCAGAACAGTATTTCTGGACTCACAAGCGTTTCAAGACCCGGCCACCGGGTGAGGCCAAATGGTACTAGTCGTTAGCGATTTCTCCCGCCTGGGCCTCGGATGAACTCGAAGTTTCAGCAAACGCAAGGAAAGTCCCGCGGGTAGGGAGCGGGTGATCGGGCCCGTAAAAATTGCCACCTGACTGCTCGCGGACGTCGTGCGGTTCGCCGTTCTGCTGTTAATATCTGCAGGGTAGCCAGTCGGAACGGGACTGGGCTCATTCAGATCAGCGGAGATGGTACTCATGGTGGGCCGGTCGAAATCGGTCAACGGCCAGATGGCGACAGGCGCAGCCTGGACGGTGCTATTCATGCTCATCGACCGGTGTATGGGGCTCATCAGCACGGTCATTCTTGCGCGCCTCCTCGTCCCGGAAGATTTCGGCCTGATCGCGCTTGCGACGTCCGTAATCGCAATACTGGAACTGCTCGGTGCCTTCGGTCTCGACACGGCTCTCATCCAGCAGCCGGACACCGGCCGCCAGCAGTTCGACACGGTGTGGACTTTCAACGTGCTGTTTGGCCTTGGGATGGGACTTGTGGTCGCCTGCCTCGCTGCGCCGGCTGCCGGGTTCTATGGCGACCCGCAGCTCGTGTCAGTCATGGTCATGCTGGGGGTCGGGCGCGCGGTCCAGGGGTTCGAGAACGTCGGTGTCATCGCGTTTCGCAAGGAAATGGCGTTCGACAGGGAATTCAAGTATCTCCTCACGAAAAGATTCGCAACAACCGTGCTGGTCACGATTCCGCTCGCGTTCGCCCTGCGAAGCTATTGGGCACTGCTCGCGGGAACTCTGGCCGGGACCTGCATTGGTGTGGCGCTCAGCTACGCGCTCCACCCGTTTCGTCCGCGGCCTTCCCTGGCGGCGCTCGGTCAGCTGATGACTTTCTCCAAATGGCTGTTCGTCACGAGGTTGGTCGAGTTTTTCTATTCGCGGATGGCGGACCTCATTGTGGGTCGATGGGCTGGTACGGCCGCGCTCGGATCGTTCACGATCGCGCGTGAAGTCGCAAGGGTCCCGACCCGCGAGCTGGCGGCATCGGTGCACCGGGCAGTATTTCCTGGCTACGTCAAGCTCGCTGATGATCGAGCACTGCTGCGACGGCAATACCTGAAAGTCACTTCGATCCTGCTCCTCCTCATATTGCCCGCTGGAATTGGTTTGAGCCTGCTCGCCGAGCCGATCGTCCTGATCCTCCTTGGCGCCAAGTGGAAGGAGACCGTGCCCTTAATCCAGATATTATCGATCAACGGCATACTAGCGGTGCTGCTAAGCACGGTGCACTACGTGAATCTTGCGGTCGGCATGTCGCGCGCGACGAG